>JAYFRU010000188.1:0-6419 GCA_040946965.1 Burkholderia sp.
CAATCCGTTCGCATCGCCTGCAATCATCACCACGTGGGCTACTCCGTCCTCATGCTCGATTTATGCAACAACGCCGCTCTTTTATCGTCTGCTCGAACAGGCCGTAGGGGCCGTTCCAGTCACCTACCGTCAGATTGTGCAACGGCCACCAAAGCCAGCTCAATTATCATAATGCGGGATGGTGGAGCTAAATGGATAGCCCTTTCAACCAAGGGCAGATCTGCATGTCGACTGAGCGCGTGATCGTCGATGCCAGGCTGGCCGACGCCTTCGTCGAGCGGCTTGCCGCGCGCGCGACGGCACTCAAGGCCGGGCTGCCAGGCGAGCCGGGCGCGGTGCTGGGCTCGATGATCGGTGCCGAGGCGGCGGCGCGCGTGCGCCAACTGATCGACGACGCGCTGGGCAAGGGCGCCGTGCTGGCCGCCGGTGGGCAACTGCAGGGCAGCGTCATGCAGCCGGCGGTGGTCGATCGCGTGACGCCGGCGATGCGGCTCTATGACGAGGAATCGTTCGGCCCGGTCGCGGCCGTGACGCGGTTCAGCGATATCGAGGAGGCGATCTCGATCGCCTACGATTCGGAGTACGGCCTGTCCTCGGTCGTGTTCGGGCGCGACGTGCAGCGCGCGCTGGCGGTCGGCCGACGCATCGAGGCCGGGATCTGCCATATCAACGGCGCCACCGTCCACGACGAGCCGCAGATGCCGTTCGGCGGCGTCAAGGCCAGCGGCTACGGCAGCTTCGGCGGCACGGCGGCGATCGACGAATTCACCGAATTACGCTGGATCACGATCCAGTCGGGGCCGCTCTCGTATCCGATCTGAGGCAGGCGGCACGGCCCGCGCCGGCGTCCCGCATCGCGTGTCGGGAGGGCGCTCGCTTGGGCAGCCGTCTTCAGGGCCAGTCGGCGTAGCTGCGCGCGGCGTCGTCGGCCGTGCTCAAACCGTCCTGCGCCTGGCGGCGAAAACCGGCCGGCGTGAGGCTGGTCTTGCGGCGGAAGAAGCGGCTGAAGTGCGTGGTCGACTTGAAGTCGAGATGGTCGGCCACCTGCTCGATGCTCAGGCCCGAGCGCACCAGCCGCAGCCGCGCTTCGTGCACCAGCCGCTCGTGCAGCAGCGCAAGCGGCGTGCGGCCGAGGCTGCGCGTGCAGAGATCGTGCAGCCGGTCGGCGGAGATGCCGAGCTGCCGCGCATGGTGCTCGACGGTCCAGTGCGCGCGGAAATGCAGCTCGACCAGGTGCCGGAAGCACAGCAGCGAGGCGCCCGCGCCTTGGCCATGCTGGCTCAGGTCCTCGCAGCCGGTCAGGCGCCAGCACTGGATCAGGATCAGCACGAGATGCGCCGACAGCAGGTTCCACGAGCCGCGTTCCTCGCGGCGGATCTCGCGCAGCAGCGCGTCGAAGCTGTGGCGCAGGTCGGCCAGCGCCTCGGCCGAGCCGATCGCCTCGATCGCCGTCGGCCGGTCGGCCAGGTAGCGCAGCTGCACGGCCTCGGCGTTCTGGCCCAGCGCCTCCCTGGCCAGATCGCCCGATACCGCAAGCAGGATGCCGCCCGAACCCGGCGCCAAGCGCAGATGATCGTCGGGCGCCACGGGCGTCCAGAGCAGCGCGGGCGCCTGCAGCTGATGAGTCTGCCGGCCGGCGACGATGCCGGCGCTGCCGCTCAGCAGCAGAAGCGCGGCGCGATCGAGACCGGCTTCGCCCTGGGCGAGCGGATCACGACGCGATTGCAGCGCCGTGTCGAGCAGGCGGGGGGCAGCATGCGCGTGCAATTGGCTGCTGATTCCCGGGGGCGGCGAGGGGCTGTTCATGCGCGGCGTGGCAAGTGGCAAGGTGCGAGGCGGGTTACGCAGTGTAACGCCGTCGCCTGGTGGGCGCGCTGGGCTTCGTTTTCGACCCGATTTATCAAGTGTTGAGTGGCTAATCAGTCGTTTATGCAATGCCGTCAAACCAAATTGGAATGCTCATGGTACGCAGCAAGAGTCAGGAACGGCGCACGGCGATCATGGACGCCGCGACCCGCATCATCGCGCGGCAGGGCCTGGGCGCGCCGACTGCCCTGATCGCCAGGGAAGCCGGCGTGTCCAACGGCTCCCTGTTCGGCTATTTCGAAACCAAGGCGGAATTGCTGAACCAGTTGTACGTGGAACTGAAGACGGAGATGGGCGCCAGTGCGACCGGCGGCTTGCCGGCGGAAGCCGAGTTACGCGTCCAATTGGAGCATCTCTGGACGGGCTGGCTGCGTTGGGCTGTCGCCTCGCCGGACAAGCGACGCGTGCTCGCTCAACTGAGCGTATCCGACGAGATCATGACGGCGAACCGGGAACTGGGCGGCCGCGCCATGAAGAGCGTGGCCGGGATTCTCGAGCGCTGCCGCCAGGGCGGTCCGATGCACGATGCGCCGCTTGGCCTGGTTGCCAGCCTGATGAGTGCGGTGGCGGAAGCGACGGTCGATTTCATCCTGGCCGATCCCGAGCAGGCCGAGCTTCATGGCCGAACCGGCTTCGAGGCCGTGTGGCGGATAATTCGCTGATTTTTTTGTTGTGAAACGACTGACTAGTCAGGCAAGGAGTGTGACATGGCAAAATCCGGCAGGCCCGCCGGCGGGGCTTTTGTGGTGACGGGACCGACTTCAGGTATCGGCCTTCGTGCCGCGATCGAGCTGGCCGACTATGGGCCCGTGATCCTGGTGGGTCGTCACCGCGCCAGGCTGGAGGCGGTGCGAGAGCGGATCGCAGGCGAAGGGGGCCGCCCCGTGGCGGTGCTGGGCGATGTGTCCGATATCCGCAGCATCCGTGGCGCGGCGGCGGAGAGCAACGCGCTCGACCTGCCGATCCGCAGCGTGCTCAACAACGCCGGCGTGATGTTCCCGGCACCACGGCGCAAAGCTGGGACATCACCTTCGCGACCAACCATCTCGGCCCGTTCGCTTTCACGGAAGCCCTCGCGTCGCAGCTCGAGGATGGCAGCCGGGTGGTCTTCGTGGTGTCGGCGATCGAGGATCCGATGCGCAAGCCGGCGCGCATCATGGGCATGCGCGGCGGGCGCTATCTGTCGGCCCAGGCCAGCGCAATGGGCGAATGGGCACCCGGCGGCAGCCGCCCGGCGGGCATCGATGCCTATGCCACCGCCAAGTAATGCAGCCTCGCCGCAGCCTTGGCGCTGGCCCGCGAGATGCCGCGGCTGCACATCAGCGCCTTCGAGCCGGGCATCAATCCGAGCGCCGGACTTGGCGGAGGAAATGCACTGATGCGTTTCGTGTTCGGTCAGCTGATCACGCGGCTTCCGCCGTTCCGCCAGTATCGGAGCACGCCGGAGCGGGCCGCGCGCGTGGCGGTCGATATCCTGACCGACCCTGCCGCGCCCGGCGGCATCTATTACGACGAGCGCGGCCGGCCGATGCGGGGTTCCGAGCAGGCGCACGATCCGGCCTTCCAGGATCGCGTCGTCGCGGAAACGCGCGCGCTGCTCGCCGGCGTGCCGGCCTGAGCACGGGGCGCCCGGCCTGTACGGCAGGCTCCCGTGAACCCGCCAGTGGCTACCCGCGCCCGCACGCACGCGGCGCCGGGGCACACGCCTTGCTCACCCCCGCAGCCGGCCGGATCCTGCTGCGGGGTCTTCCCGCTAGGCGCGATCCAGGCAAGAGCGTCTGCGATGGCGTTGCCGCCACCGCCAGCCCGATCCAGTCCGACCGCCTCGCGCCATTCCCATCCCCTTCGCCAAGCCGATCCTCACATTCTCTCGACGTTTGCATTACGCTCGTGCATCGATAACAGGGTCACATCGCATGGCCCCGGCATTCGTGTCGGGGGGCACGCCTGTCTCGGCTCGACGACATCATCAAAACAGGAGGGGGCATGGCAGCAAACCGGGCAGCACGTCGTTTCGTGAAATCGCTGATCGCATCCTGTCTGTGCGCGGGCCTGCTGGCCGCGTGCAACGACGACGGCACGCAGTCGGAGGGCGCCGGCAGCCAGCCGGGCACCGCCGCATTGGCGTTCCGGATGGATGCCGGCGGCCAGATCAACGCATTCTTCCGCCAGGACAAGGTGGCCGCGCATCTGCTGATGCGCTCGTCGACCAAGCCGCGCCTACTGGTGGTGTTCCCGGCCGGCAACAGCGGCACCGGGCTGTGGTTCGACGATACCGCGCAGGCCATCAACTGGAACCTCGATACCGCGCCCTCGGCGATCTCGGACCAGGATCATCTCGGCCGGCCCTTGTACGGGATCGCCTCCGATGTTTCGGTCGACACCGGCACGCTGACGATCCACCAGGGCCTGCTCAGCAACGTGCGTTTCCTGCGCGACTACAACGGCGACGCGACGGTGCCGTCCCAGATCGTGGTGGCGCCGGGCGTGCAGGGCGGTACCGCGCAATGGCAGCGCGACCGCGTGGACGGCGCGCCGGGCCAGGTGCTGCGGGTCACGCTGCGCGACGGCGGCAGCATCGGCGCGACGGCGGACGGCAAGCTGGTGCTGCAGGCGCCGGCCGGCAGCCAGCGGCTGCGGCTGCACGTCGAGGCGCTCACGGGCGAGACGCCGCTCTCGGCGATCGGCCACGACGAGCTGTTCGAGGCCTCGGTCGGGGCCGATCCGATCAGCCAGGACGTGGTGGAGTTCCTGAGCTTCGACGACAAGCTGTTGGCCGGCTCCTGGCAATACGACACCTACTTCGGCCGCGATACGCTGATCTCGGTGCAGATGCTGATGCCGGTGCTCAAGGCGCCCGCCATCGAGGCCGGCCTGCGCTCGGTGCTGAACCGGCTCTCGCCGGACGGCAAGGTGGCGCACGAGGAGGGCATCAGCGAATTCGCGCTGATCGACAATGCGAAGAATGGCCGGCTCAACGACCCGACGCCGACCTACGACTACAAGATGATCGACGGCGACTACCTGCTCGCGCCGGTGATGGCCGCCTGGCTGCTCGACGACACGCGCGGGCAGGCGCGCGCGGCGGCCTTCCTGGCGCAGTCGGTCGGCGGCGGCGCGACCAACGGCAGCCTGTTCGTGAGCAACCTGCTGCATGTGGCGAACACCACGCAGCCCTTCGTGCAGCAGCCCACGGCCGCCAACCTGATCCACCTGCGCAGCGGCGAGATCGTCGGCAACTGGCGCGACAGCACCGACGGCCTGGCCGGCGGCGTGGTGCCGTTCGACATCAACGCGGTGCTGGTGCCGGCCGCGCTGCGCGCCGCCAGCAACTTCCTGGCGCGCGGCCTGCTCGATCCCTACCTGAGCGCCGACCAGCGCACGGTCCTGCAGAACGCCGCCAACCAGGCGGCCGCCTGGGCGCAGCAGGCGCCGCCCTTGTTCCGCGTCGGCGTGCCAGTGGCGCAAGCCGCCAGCGATGCCTCGAGCTATGCCGCCTCGGCGGGCGTGCCGGCCGTTACCCCGCCGGCCGCGCCGCTCGATTTCTACGCGCTGTCGCTCGACGCGCAGGGCAAGCCGATCCGGGTGATGAATTCGGATGGCGGTTTCGCGCTGTTGCTCGGCACGCCGCCGGAGAACGAATTGCAGCGCATCGTCGGCGACGCGATCCAGCCGTTCCCGAACGGGCTGATCACCGACGTCGGCATGCTGATTGCCAATCCGGCCTATGCCGATCCCGCGTTGTGGCCGAAGTTCACCAGCTCGGCCTATCACGGCACGGTGATCTGGTCCTGGCAGCAGGCGATGTGGGTGGCCGGGCTGGACCGGCAACTGGCGCGCCAGGACCTGTCGGATGCGACGCGCACGCTGCTGAGCCAGGCGCGCCAGCGGATCTGGCAGGTGATCTCGAACGCGCGCGAGATGCGGACCTCGGAGATGTGGACCTGGTCCTGGGCCAACGGCCAGTACCAGGCCGACGCGTTCGGCACGCGCAGCGCCGATGCGACCGAGGCCAATGCCGCGCAGCTCTGGAGCACCACCTACCTGGCGGCGATCCAGGACCCCGGCACGCGCGCCGGCAAGTTCTGGTGGCAGGCCTCGTCGGGCCAGCAGGCGGTGACGATGGCCACGGTCGCCCGCGCGGCGAGCCGCGGCGTGGTGGCGATGGGCGGTTCGTGAAGCGCGGCGGAGGAGGGAGGCGCGGCAGGCCGGCGGCCTGCCGCCGTGCCCCTCGCGGTCGATGTATGCGCAACCATCGTCGGCATCGATTCCACAGACATGAGCCCCGCCGCCGACGCATGCCCCATGCGGCATCGGCGCGGTCCCGTGTTTTCCCGTCCTGCGCAAGTCGCGCCGAGCCGCTATAACGAGCGAATCGACGTTCGGATGGGAGGCGGCGGGTTTTTTTGATCGTAAGCGATCAGCGAACCCGCCCCTTGCGCCACGGCGGCTGATCGGCTAGCGATTACGCCTTCAGCTTGCGGACGGGCTTGCCGAGTTTCCAGGGCAGCCGTGCTTCGTAGTCGTCGGCCGTCTGCGCCAGCGGCAGCGCC
>JAYFRU010000189.1:0-6393 GCA_040946965.1 Burkholderia sp.
CCATCGACGCTGAACTGGCCGATCTACTGGCTGGCTATGGAACCAAATTTCAAACTAGTTTTTCGTGAACACTTATCAGATGCGCCACTTCTACGCCTATCCGCAAAAAATTGCGGCGCCTCCTACCTTTCCAGGCCGCAGTGGCCGATGATCCGGACAGGTCCGGCGGCCTCACGCCGCGCACCCGACCGCCCAGCCCGACACGTCGATCCGGCGACGCGACGCCCCCCCCCCCCAACCCTTCCTCCACAAGGAACTGGCCATGAGCACCATGGAATTCAGCGAATCGGGCGAGATCTCGATGCGTACGTACCTGTCGATGAACTACCTGACGGGCGCCGCGCTGCTGGCGACGAAGGCGCGCGCGCTCGAGGCCGACCACCGCGTCGAGGACTGGCCCAGCCAAGCCGTGCTCGCCGAGCATCACGCGTTCGCCACCGCCGCGATCATGATGAGCGCCGCTGCCGTCGAAGCCTTCGTGAACGAGCTTTTCGCCGAATGCCGTGACCGGCCCGGCCGCAATCACCTGCGCATCGCTCGGGACAAGGCCGCGCTCATCGCGCGGGTCTGGACCGAGGTGCCCGTGATCGAGCGCGACACGGTACTGGCAAAGTACGACCTGTCGCTGCGCCTGCTCGACCTGCCGCGCCTCGATCGCAAGGCAGAGCCGTTCAAGGCGATCGACGCACTGTTCGCGCTGCGCAATCGGCTGATGCACTACAAGATGGTGACTCCGGATCAAGACAAGGGGGCCGGCGAGCCCAAACCGGCCGAGTTCGAGCGGAAATTCCAGGGCTATTTCGCGGACAATCCGCTGACCGGCAGCGGGAACCCCTATTTCCCGGACCGGGTGATTGGCCACGGCGCGGCCGAGTGGAGCGTGAAATCGGCCGTTACGTTCCTGGACGGCTTCTGCCAGCGGTTGTCGGCACCGCCGCCCTATGAACACTTACTGGCAACGTTCGCGACCCGGTAGATCTGCCGTTTGCGGCTGCGTCCGGATCTGCAGACGGGCATTCCGCTTGCCTAGCCCTTCGGGGGGCTCGCTTTGCGAACACGAACCGGACGCCTTACAATGATGTAGAATGTAAGGAGAAACTATGTTTGAAGCCACGCTCACCAGTAAGGGGCAACTGACGTTACCCGCCGGAATCCGGCACGCGCTCGGCCTTGCCGCCGGCGTACGGATTGTGTTTACCCCGCTCGACGATGGTACGGTCATCCTGCGAGCGAAGACTCGGAGTCTGCTCGATTTGCAGGGCACGCTATCGTCGACGACCAGTGTGCCGACTGACGCAATGCGGATGGGCGACGCCTGATGCCCAGTCTCGATACCAACGTCCTCGTGCGCTGGCTTACCAACGACGACGTCGGCCAGGTCGAGCATATCCGCGAACTGTTTGCCGTCTCGGCCGGGCAAGCGGAGGCGTTCTACGTGCCGGTCACCGTGATGCTCGAGCTCGAATGGGTGCTGCGGTCCCGCTACCGGTTCGATCGCCTGCAAATCTTGAGTGCCCTGACCGCGCTGCTTGAGACGCGTGAGCTGAGCTTTGAGGCGGAAGATGCGCTCGAACGCGCGCTGCATTTGTACCGCGAGCACGGCGGCGATTTCGCGGATTGCCTGCATGTCGGTCAGGCCGGGGCGGCCGGCAAAGCACCGTTGCTCACATTCGATCAGCGTGCGGCTCGTTTGCCCGGCGCCCGGATTATTGGGGCGGGCGCGAGCAGTTGAGCTTAGTCTTTCAGGATAGAAGCGAGATAGAAGCGAGCTCGCAAACTTCTCGGCTGACAGCGAGAGTGTTCTATTAGAACACTCTTTGCAGGCGCTTCGTACCGGGAGGCTTTGACTACGGTCAGAAACACCAGCGGTCGGGAAAGGCCCGCAGGAAGGTGTTCTATTAGAACACCCATAAAAAAGTCCGCTTAGCGCGGACTTTTTTTAAGTGACCTGAACCTACTCTGCCTGGTCGCTTGCGGAAAACAAAGCCGCCACGAAAGTGCGGATTTTTTCTTCCATCTCGGGAGTCAGGGCACCCGCTTTGATCTTGACAGAAAGTCCGCCCGAGTCTTTTGTGATTGATCCGGCTTGAGCCCTTCCTGCGAAGATCTTCTCGATGCTCCGGTCAGTGACCGGCGACGACTTCCCATCGGCATCTAGTGCGTCCTTCAGCGCCTTAGCGAGTTTGGTTTGGTCTAAATCCCCAGCCACAACTTGGCCCCACAGCGCTGTCGCAATCTCTTGAGCCTTAGTTCCCTTGTCCTTCAGAACGGCGGCCAAATCAAACGCACCATTGGACCCAAGGAGCCGAGGATTTGCGTCTAAGTCTCGAATGATGAACTCCGGTAGCTCTCCGAACGCCAAATATCTGTACAGCATCGTCCGGTTGATACCCAAGGCCTCGGCCATCCGCTTCTTGTTCGGGAACTCCTTTTCAGTCTCCCGAATCGACCTCGATATCTCGTAATCGGACAAATCGTCGCGCACGACGTTCTCGACCAAGGCGAGCATCGCCATTTCCTCATCGGAAATGTCGACGGTCGTAACTTTGATCATATCCATTCCGTTCATCTTGTGCGCCCGCCACCGCCGCTCGCCCGCCACAATCTGATATCCAGTGGCAGCTTTTCGCACAACGATCGGCTGCGTCAACCCGGCCTCACGGATTGACTCCGCGAGTTGCGCCATCTTCGCTTCGTTGAAGACTCGCCGCGGTTGCCATGGGTTCGGAACGATCTCTGCAACAGGCAGCTCCGACGCTGGTCCAGAGGTTTCCAGTTCCTCAATTCGCCGATTCGCGCTCGCCAATGCGGCGGCCATCCCCGGAGCGGTGCGAGAGCCCGTGGAATTGACGACTGATGGCGTATCGTACTCACTGGTCGATTTCATATTCGCCGTCTTGGCTTTCATCCTTTCGCGGAGGTTAGTCATTGCGAAACCCCCCACTTGGAGACGTACTGATCGTCAATCCACCGGCAATAGTCGGTAAGCGGTTGCCGGATCCGCGCCAGTGTCTTCGCGACCGCATCTCCCCTAGACAGATCAAAGACGGTTGAAAACGCGAGGGCCCCATTGCTCATCACGCTCGATGCCGGGATTTCGATCGGCGAAAGCCACTCCTCATACGACTGCCGTGCCCAGTCGCGAACGATGTGTGAAGACGAAGTACTTGCGTTGTCGACTTTCGACAGCAGCACCGAAACAAAGTCGTAGCTCTTCTGGACTTCATGCTTAGAGAACGTTTCCGCGACCGCCGAAAATAACGTCCAGAACGAGACAGAAGAAATGAAGTCGAGGCTTTCCGGAACCAGCGGCATAACCAAAGCGTCAGCAGCAATCATTCCGTTCATCGTCAGGTATGACAAGGACGGCGCGCTGTCGAGAACGATGTAGTCGTATTGTAAGCGCAGGGGCTCGAGCCCCTTACGGAGCACCGCCCAAAATTCGTACTTCGAGTTTCCAACAACCTGACTTGGAATAAAGAACTCCGCGTCGTGCATGAAGTTGTTCGCCGGAATCAGATCGATTCCGTCCCAGTACGTACCCTGGACTTTTTCGGCGAGAGTCACTTTGTCAGGATCGTAGATATACGGCAGAACAGTGTCTTCCCATGTGACGTCTTTCTCAGCGTAGAGGCCACAGAGTTCCGAAAGCGACGCCTGCGGATCAAGGTCAACCAAAAGCACTTTACGGCCGCGAAGAGAGAGACCTTGAGCAATACACATGGCGGTTGTCGTCTTACATGATCCGCCCTTGAAGTTTGCTGTCGACAGTACTGCGGCATGGTGAGTCCCATTGCCCGTTTTCACCGGCGATTGCCAGATGCTCGATGCCTCTTGTACCCAGCGTCGAGCCTCCGATAGAGTGAACAGTCGCGATCGGCCATTGCCTTGCGGCTCTCCCGCAGGGAGGGGGTTGGTCTCCCGGTTGTAGTGGTATTGCATCTTGTTGCGCTCGAGACCGCAGAGTTCTGCGAGCTCACTCGTTGTGAAGACCGGCGGACTCTTTCGAGGACGCGGTGCGAGAATCTCCTCCCGAAGATCCTTCGTCTTCATTTCTAGTCGCGCAGCAAACTGGCTTAGGTCGGACAGATTGACGCGACGGTCGACAGCTGGCAACTCACTCATCTTCATCGTGGGTGTCCTCATCAGTTTTTGGAAAGCACCGCATTTCCGGCTTTCCACAAAATTCTTGGCTTTGCTGATTCTTTGAAACGAAGCCAAGAATACGCGCCTGACGAAAAGTTTGCCAGAAGATTCCACTGCACAATCCTATTTTGGCGTTTACGCACTACAGTCCACATGTAATCAAGGCTTTGAGGCACATTCCTACCGAGATCAGGAGACGCCTACTGTTGATTAAGCACCATCGGCCAAAGCAACAACTCCGGCAAAAGGCTCACCGTTCAACGACCACGCCCGACCCGTTGACAGATGGCTCGGGTGGGTTCTCGACACTGTAGCCCTTGCATCTGCCTCGCTGCTGGCTGACATCTGGACATTATTGTGAGAGCCACTAGGTTGGTTCGTTGTTTAAGTAAACCGGCACCGACCAACACACAGCGGGGATACGCATCGTTTTAAATCAAATACTTATGGCAGATTTGGTGAGCTCTTTGGCTGTGGCGGGGATGTTAATAGCAGCCAATGAGAGAGGATTGCCGTCTGCATGGTGATGCTTTTGCCGCTCGGTGATGGCTTTGCCGTTCGATCGGTGCGCCTTTTGCCGCGAAATGGAGTGAGATGGCGCGACGGTGCCAGCGAACGGTGAGGCGTTACTCTTGACAGCACACCAGACGCGCGCGTAATGTGCACCCCGATAACGATCACTGCATGAGGAAGAGGAGGGAATGACCGAACCGGGCCAACTTGCTACGTCGCAACAGCTCGCCCTGGAGCTATTCTCAGCGGCGGCGGACGAGGGCTATCGGCCGATTGAAACGGCACAGGTGGACATCGGGTTCTTGAGAAACAACCTCCTGGTCCGTATCCTCGACCTCACGGTCCTCGGAAGGCGATTGATAGACGCTGCGTACTTCATCGTTGCACAACGGGAGACGGAAGAAGCTATCTACGACGAGGACCTCGGCTTCTTCAAGTGGTTGATGCGCTACCCAGCCGGCAACAGTAATCGCAACCTGCGTGACGCGATCACCGCTGCGCAGAAGGCACTGATTCAGGTGACTGGTCCTGTCGGTAGTGAAGATGCACATCCTTTCGGTTCGTTGCAGTTGATCAACCGGGTCTCGATCGAGGATGGTCGGATTCGGTTTCGGGTGCCGCCGGAAATTGTGCCGCTGCTGCGGGGCCCGCAAAAGACTCATTGGTTGAGCCTGCGGGTGACGACGCAATTCAACACGACATTCGCCCGTGTTCTCTACGACCACCTGGTACCGTACGCGTCGCAAGATGAGGTAGTCACGGAGTACTTTTCCACGGAAGAGATGAAGGGGTGGCTCCACAGCAAGGCAAGTGGGCCGGTCGAGTACAAATATTTCAATCGCGATCACATTGAACCCGCAATACGGCAGATCAATCAGCACTCACATTTGGAAATCACGCGTCTCCGTTCGGACACGAAGAACCTACCAGGGACGAGGAAGACTGGTTTCACGCGGTTCCGCATCATGCGAAAGGCGTCACTTGATGCGCTGTTCCATGTGCCCAACGACCGGATTGAAGCTTATCGTTTGTTGATGGACGGAGCGGGCCTCTCGCAGTCCGACATCGACAAGATTGATCAGGACCGAGCGTTTTACACGGTTGAGCGATTGCGAAATGCCTACGACTACACCAAGGCGAAGGCCGAGCAAGGCAAGCTTAAAACCGTCCGGGGTTACTGCCTGGACTCGATCAAGAACGGCCGCAAGTTGTCTGAGTTAGAGATTGTTAACGCGCAGGCTCAACAAACCCTAGACCTGAGCGAACAGGAGAAAGAGGCCGAAGCACGCACGCGTGACGTTCAGCTACAGCTGCATGTGTCTTCGGTCGAGCTTGCTGCGCGCGACAGAAACGCAAGCGAGTCAGAGCAAGGTATTTCACAGTTTTTGGCCGCGCCCAAGGAGCAGCGGGACGAGTGGTTCCGGGACTTTATCCATGCTCCAACTAACGGATTCCTGATGACGCGCAACGGAATTGATAAAGCAACCGCGACAATCGAAGATATTCTTGCTGCGCCTTTGCTGCGGAGCGGTCTTGGACAGGCCGTCTTTATGAAGACGCGTACAGCCGCTAGAAGGACTGCGGGTACTTAATGCAGATCGAAAAACTTGGGCCTGTCCGTAATTTTGTGTTCGAGGCATATTCTTGTCCCAAGGAGTGCGGCGGCTCCGGTTTTTCTAGACACAGATTTGGGGTAAAACCCATCATCCAAACTGGAGTCTGAGATGCTGAAGA
>JAYFRU010000190.1:0-6385 GCA_040946965.1 Burkholderia sp.
ACGACCGACCTCGACGAAGGTCCGATCATCGAGCAGGAAGTCGAGCGCGTGGACCACAGCATGACGCCGGAGCAGCTCACGGCGATCGGCCGCGACGTCGAATGCGTGACGCGCGCGCGCCGTGAAATGGCACGTCGAGCATCGCATCCTGTTGAACGGCACGAAGACGGTCGTGTTCCGTTGAGAATGCGCCAGGGCGGCCCTCAGATCAGGCGCAGGGTGGCCAGCTCGCGCTTGATGTAGGCATAGAAGATCGGCGCGGCGATCACGCCGGGCACGCCGAAGGCCGCTTCCATCACCAGCATGGCGAGTAGCAATTCCCAGGCTCGCGACTCGATCTGGCCGCCGATGATGCGCGCGTTCAGGAAGTACTCGAGCTTGTGGATCAGGATCAGGAAGGTCAGCGAGGCGATCGCGGTGCCCACGCCCACCGACAGCGATACCGCCACGATCAGCGTGTTCGAGATCAGGTTGCCGATCACCGGCAGCAGCCCGACGATGAAGGTCACCAGCACCAGGGTTTTGGACAGCGGCATCTTCACATGCGCCACCGGCAGCACCGCGAGCAGGTAGATGGCGGTGAAGGTGGCGTTGATCGCCGAGATCTTGATCTGCGCGAACACGATGCGGCGGAACGCTTCCGCGAAGGCCCCGACCCGTGCCAGCAGCGCCGTGGTGAGCGGGCGGCGCACCTTGTTGCGATCGACGCCGATCGAGATCATCGCGCCGATGATCATCCCGAACAGCACATGGCCGAAGATCCGCGCGGCGCTCTTGCCGCCCTGCTGGAGCTGGTCCATGTGCTTGGACATCAGGCCGGTGGCCTTCAGCTTCATCTGCGCGGCATCCACCGGCAGCACGTTGGCGACCCAGCCCGGCACGCGCCCGCGCGCCTGGTCGACCAGCTGCATGACTTGGCCCATCAGGCCCTGGAGGTTCGGCACAGTGTGTTCGACGTGGTCGATCACGGCGGCGGTGAGCCCGGCCAGGCCGCCCACGATCACCACCGACAGCAGCACCACCGACAGCCAGCGCGCGCGGCCGCTCGACATGTGGCGCTCGATGACGGGGGCGATGGCGTGGACCAGCTGGTAGACGAGCAGACCGGCCAGCAGGCCGGACAGCAGATGGAGATGGAACACCAGGAACAGGCTGGCGACGGTGAGGAGATAGCTGCCGATCTCGATCGCCGACAGCTTGGGCAGACTGCAATCGCTGGTCAGCCTGACACTGCGCAGATGAGGCTCGCGCGACGGGTTGGCGTCGCGTGTCGTCTCGGTTTGCTTCTCCATAAAGGTTTCCTGTTTCCGGCAGGTCGGTTCGCGCGCTCGTGGACAAGCGCGCGTCGCCCGCATCACGCGAGTATAGCAACGATTGGTGACCGAAAAAGCCGGTGCGTATACCAAGTGACGGGGGCGGAACGCGCCGCGCGCCAGCAGCGGCGGGGCCGGCTGGCGCGATCCGGGGAGAGTGGGATCGCGCCAGCGGATACAGAGGTGGCTTACTTCTTCTTGTCGCGCTTGAGCAGTGGCGCGAGGTAGCGGCCGGTGAAGCTGGCCTTGGTCTTGGCGACCTGCTCGGGCGTGCCATGGGCGATGATCTGGCCGCCGCCGGCGCCGCCTTCCGGGCCGAGGTCGATGACCCAGTCGGCCGTCTTGATGACATCGAGGTTGTGCTCGATGATCACCACCGTATTGCCCTGGTCGCGCAGCCGGTGGATCACTTCCAGCAGCAGGGCGATGTCGTGGAAGTGCAGGCCGGTGGTCGGCTCGTCGAGGATGTAGAGGGTGCGGCCGGTATCGCGCTTGGACAGTTCTAGCGAGAGCTTGACGCGCTGCGCCTCGCCGCCCGACAGCGTGGTGGCCGACTGGCCCAGGCGGATATAGCCGAGCCCGACATCGAGCAGGGTCTTGAGCTTGCGCGCCACCACCGGTACCGCGCTGAAGAACTCGTAGGCATGCTCGACCGTCATGTCGAGCACTTCGCTGATGTTCTTGCCCTTGTACAGCACCTCCAGCGTCTCGCGGTTGTAGCGCTTGCCGTGGCAGACGTCGCAGGGCACGTAGACGTCGGGCAGGAAGTGCATCTCGACCTTCAGCATGCCGTCGCCCTGGCAGGACTCGCAGCGCCCGCCCTTGACGTTAAACGAGAAGCGGCCCGGATCGTAGCCGCGTTCCTTGGAGGAGGGCACGCCTGCGAACAGCTCGCGGATCGGCGTGAACAGGCCCGTGTAGGTGGCCGGGTTCGAGCGCGGCGTGCGGCCGATCGGCGACTGGTCGACGTTGATCACCTTGTCGAAGTGCTCCAGCCCCTCGAGCGATTCGTAGGGCGCCGGCTCCGCCGAGGAGCCGTAAAGGTGGCGCGCCACGGCCTGGTAGAGCGTGTCGTTGATCAGAGTCGACTTGCCCGAGCCCGAGACGCCCGTGATGCAGGTCAGCAGGCCGACCGGCAGTTCCAGGTCGACGTGCTTGAGGTTGTTGCCGTGCGCGTCGCCGATCCGCAGCATGCGGTCCTCGTCCGGCGCGATGCGCTCGTCCGGGTACTTGATGATCTTCTTGCCGGCCAGGTACTGGCCCGTCGGCGAGGCGCTGCTGGCCTGAATCTGCTTGGGCGTGCCCTCGGCGATCACCGCCCCGCCGTGCTCGCCGGCGCCCGGGCCCATGTCGACCACGTAGTCGGCGGTGCGGATCATGTCCTCGTCGTGCTCGACCACGATCACCGAGTTGCCGAGGTCGCGCAGGTGCTTGAGGGTGGCGATCAGGCGGTCGTTGTCGCGCTGGTGCAGGCCGATCGAGGGCTCGTCGAGCACGTACATCACGCCGGTCAGGCCCGAGCCGATCTGCGAGGCGAGGCGGATGCGCTGCGCCTCGCCGCCCGACAGCGTTTCCGCGCTGCGTTCGAGCGAGAGGTAGTCGAGGCCGACGTTGTTGAGGAAGGTGAGCCGTGCGACGATCTCCTGGATCACCTTGTCGGCAATCTCGCGCTTGGCGCCGTCCAGCGTCAGGCCGCCGAAATAGTCGAGCGTGTCGCGCAGCGGCCAGCCGCTGATTTCATAGATGGCGCGCGCCTGCTCGCCGGCGCCCACGCGCACGAAGCGCGCCTCGCGGCGCAGGCGCTTGCCGTGGCAGGACGGGCAGGGCTGGTTGTTCTGGTACTTGGCCAGTTCCTCGCGCACTGCGGCCGAATCGGTCTCGCGGTAGCGGCGCTCCAGATTCGGGATGATCCCCTCGAACACGTGCTCGCGGATCGAGGTGCGGCCGCGCTCGTTGATGTACGAGAAGGGGATGGTCTGCTTGCCCGAGCCATAGAGCAGGATCTTGCGGACCTTCTCGGGCAGGTCCTCGAAGGCCGCGTCGATGTCGAACTCGTAGAACGCCGCCAGGCTCTGCAGCATCTGGAAGTAGAACTGATTGCGTCGGTCCCAGCCCTTCACCGCGCCGGCCGCCAGCGACAGCGAGGGATGGGCCACCACGCGCTTCGGATCGAAGAAGGTGATCTGGCCCAGGCCGTCGCATTCCGGGCAGGCGCCCATCGGGTTGTTGAACGAGAACAGGCGCGGCTCGAGTTCCTGCAGCGAATAGGAGCAGATCGGGCAGGCGAACTTCGAGCTGAACAGGTGCTCGCGGTCGGTATCCATCTCGAGCGCGATGGCGCGGCCGTCGGCCAGGCGCAAGGCCGTCTCGAACGATTCCGCCAGGCGCTGCTTCATGTCGGCGCGCACCTTCAGGCGGTCCACCACCACGTCGATGGTGTGCTTGTCGTTCTTCTTCAGCTTGGGCAGCGACTCGGCCTCGTGGATCTTCGCCACGCCCTCGTTGGCCGTGCCGCCGCCCGAGCGCACCCGGAACCGCACGAAACCCTGCGCCTGCATCTCCTCGAACAGCTCGGCGTGCTCGCCCTTGCGGTTCGCGACCACCGGGGCGAGGATCATCAGCTTGGTTTCCTCCGGCAGCGCCAGCGCCGCGTCCACCATCTGCGACACGCTCTGCGCCTCGAGCGGGATCTCGTGGTCGGGGCAATAGGGCGTGCCGACACGTGCGTACAAAAGTCGCAGGTAGTCGTGGATTTCCGTCACGGTGCCGACGGTCGAACGCGGGTTGTGCGAGGTCGCCTTCTGTTCGATCGAGATCGCCGGGGAGAGCCCCTCGATCAGGTCGACGTCGGGCTTCTCCATCAACTGGAGGAACTGCCGCGCGTAGGCGGACAGGCTCTCGACGTAGCGCCGCTGCCCTTCTGCATAAAGGGTGTCGAACGCGAGTGACGATTTGCCGGATCCCGACAGGCCCGTAATGACGACCAGTTTGTGGCGCGGCAGGTCGAGATTGACGTTCTTCAGGTTGTGGGTGCGGGCCCCACGGATACGGATCTGTTCCATGAACCTGGCGAAAGAGGAGGAAACCAAACCTAGTACTATAACGGCTTTTCGAGACCGTTGTTTCAGGCCCCCCAGGCCTCGATTCCGCATGCTGCGGAGCGGGTTCGGGGCACGTGAGGCGCACCTCGCCGGTGCGTTCGCGTCGAGGCGGCGGCGCGCTCGGAGCCGGCTGGATTCCCGCCGCCCGCAAGCCGGGCGGATGCCGCTCAATATCGACAAGCTTCCCCCGATGTCCAATCCGTCAGCTTCCCCCGTTCGCATGAGCGCGCCCGAACTGCGCGCGACCACCTCGCTCGCGGCGATCTTCGCGCTGCGCATGCTCGGGCTGTTCATGATCATGCCGGTGTTTTCGGTCTACGCGAAAACCATCCCCGGCGGCGACAACGTCCTGTTGGTCGGCATCGCGCTGGGCGCCTACGGCGTCACGCAATCGCTGCTCTATATCTTCTACGGCTGGGCTTCCGACCGCTTCGGCCGCAAGCCCGTGATCGCCTTCGGGCTGCTGGTGTTCGCGCTGGGCGCCTTCATCGCCGCCTTTGCCCACGACATCACCTGGATCATCGTCGGGCGCGTCGTGCAGGGAATGGGAGCCGTATCATCGGCCGTGCTGGCCTTCATCGCCGACCTGACCTCGGAGCAGAACCGCACCAAGGCGATGGCGATGGTAGGCGGCTCGATCGGCGTGTCGTTCGCGGTGGCGATCGTCGGCGCGCCGATCGTGTTCCACTGGGTGGGCATGAGCGGCTTGTTCACCATCGTCGGCGCGCTGTCGCTGCTGGCGATCGGCGTGGTGCTGTGGGTGGTGCCCGACGCGCCGAAGCCGGTGCACGTGAAGGCACCGTTCTCGGAGGTGCTGCACAACGTCGAGCTGCTGCGCCTGAACTTCGGCGTGCTGGTGCTGCATGCCACGCAGACCGCGCTGTTCCTGGTGGTGCCGCGCCTGCTGGTGGATGCCGGCCTGCCGGTGGCCTCGCACTGGCAGGTGTATCTGCCGGTGATGGGACTGTCCTTCGTGGCGATGGTGCCGGCCATCATCGTGGCCGAGAAGCGCGGCAAGATGAAGCCGGTGCTGCTCGGCGGCGTGGCGGCTATCCTGATCGGCCAATTGCTGCTCGGCTCCACCCCGCATACGATTGTGATCGTCGCGGCCGTGCTGTTCGTCTACTTCCTCGGTTTCAACATCCTCGAGGCCTCGCAGCCCTCGCTGGTATCGAAGCTCGCGCCGGGTTCGCGCAAGGGCGCGGCCACCGGCGTCTACAACATCACGCAGTCGATCGGCCTGGCGCTGGGCGGCGTGGTGGGCGGCTGGCTGCTCAAGACGGGCGGCGCCAACGAGGTCTTCCATGCCTGTTCGGCCCTGGTGGCGGTCTGGCTTATAATCGCCGCCAGCATGAAGTCGCCCCCGCGCAAGGCCTGAGGGCGCTGCGCTGCGGCTGTTTCAGGCCGGTCGCCGCGACGGTTTCACCCGGCCGGCATCGAATCTTTTGGAGAAATACATGGCATCCGTCAACAAGGTCATTCTCGTCGGCAACCTGGGCGCCGACCCCGAAGTGCGCTACCTGCCGAGCGGCGACGCCGTGGCGAACATCCGCCTCGCGACGACCGATCGTTACAAGGACAAGGCCACCAACGAGTTCAAGGAAGTGACCGAGTGGCACCGCGTGGCGTTCTTCGGCCGGCTGGCCGAGATCGTCAACGAGTACCTGAAGAAGGGCTCGGCGGTGTACATCGAGGGGCGCCTGCGCACGCGCAAGTGGCAAGGCCAGGACGGCCAGGATCGTTACTCGACGGAAATCGTCGCTGACCAGATGCAGATGCTCGGCGGCCGTGGCGGCGCGGGCGGCGGTGGTGGTGGTGACGACGGCTACGGTGGCGGCAGCGGTGGCCGTGCCTCGGGCGGTGGCGGCGCGCGCAGCGGCGGTGGTGGCGGCGGCGGCGGCGGTTCCAGCCGACCGAGCCAGCCGACCAGCGGCGGCGGCTTCGACGAGATGGATGACGATATTCCGTTCT
>JAYFRU010000191.1:0-160 GCA_040946965.1 Burkholderia sp.
GCCGCGCAACAAACGCAGCACGACAGCAGGTTTGCGCCCGACGGACCACCGCTTGAATTCAGCGGCGGCGGGGGGGGGGGGGGGGGGGGGGGGGGGGGGGGGGGGGGGGGGGGGGGGGGCGGCGGCGGGGCGGGGGGGGGGGGGCTCCGCCGCCCCCCCC
>JAYFRU010000191.1:170-6382 GCA_040946965.1 Burkholderia sp.
ATTCGCCGCGCAACAACCGCAGCACGACAGCAGGTTTGCGCCCGACGGACCACCGCTTTAATTCAGGGGCGCAGGCGGCGTCTACGGTCGCGCTACGCGCTCCCTGCGTCGCCGCCTGCGCAACACCCTGCAGAGCTCCCTTGTTCAACCTCTCAGACTCCGGTTTGGATGATGTGCTTTACCCCAAATCCGTGTCTAGAAAAACCGGAGCCGCCGCACTGCGAATCGCTTCAATGCAATGCGAAGCATAACGCGCATAAAATGGCGTTTTTGCTCGCGTCCCACGCCCATCGTCCTGGAGATTTCTCATGGCTAAGCCCGCAAAGCGCGTTGCCGTTACCGGCGTCGCAGGTCAAATCGCATACTCGCTGCTGTTCCGCATCGCGAACGGCGACCTGCTCGGCAAGGATCAGCCGGTCATCCTGCAACTGCTCGACCTCCCGCAAGCCCAAGCCGCCGTCAAGGGCGTCGTGATGGAGCTCGACGACTGCGCGTTCCCGCTGCTCGCCGGCGTCGTGATCACCGACGACCCGAAGGTCGCCTTCAAGGATGCCGACGTCGCGCTGCTGGTCGGTGCCCGCCCGCGTTCGAAGGGCATGGAGCGCAAGGACCTGCTGTCGGCCAACGCCGAGATCTTCACGGTCCATGGCGCCGCGCTCAACGAAGTCGCCAGCCGCGAAGTCAAGGTGCTGGTGGTCGGCAACCCGGCCAACACGAACGCCTACATCGCCATGAAGTCGGCGCCGGACCTGCCGAAGAAGAACTTCACCGCGATGCTGCGCCTGGACCACAACCGCGCGCTATCGCAACTGGCCGCCAAGTCGGGCAAGCCGGTCGCCTCGATCGAGAAGCTGGCCGTGTGGGGCAACCACTCGCCGACCATGTACCCCGACTTCCGCTTCGCCGGCGCCGAAGGCGAATCGCTGCTCAAGCTGATCAACGACGACGTCTGGAACCGCGACACCTTCATCCCGACCGTCGGCAAGCGCGGCGCGGCGATCATCGAGGCACGCGGCCTGTCGTCGGCGGCTTCGGCAGCCAACGCGGCGATCGACCACGTGCGTGACTGGGTGCTCGGCACCAACGGCAAGTGGGTCACGATGGGCATCCCGTCGGACGGCTCCTACGGCATCCCCGAGGACATCATCTACGGCGTGCCGGTGACCTGCGAGAACGGCGAGTACAAGCGCGTCGAAGGCCTGGAAATCGATGCCTTCTCGCGCGAGAAGATAGACGGCACGCTGGCCGAGCTGCTCGAGGAGCGCGACGGCGTCGCCCACCTGCTGAAGTAATACCCGCCGGGACGGGGCATGCATCGCGCCTGCCCGGTCCCGCGCCGGCCCGCGCGCCGGCTTACATTACGCTTCCGGAAGTCACCAGCGCGGCCGATGTGGCCGAGGCCTGCGCCTTCATCGAGGGCACCCGCCGCGAGCTCGGCATCGCCCGCCCGATCCCGGCCGACGTGCTGATCGAGACGCACGGCGCGCTCGAGCAGGTGGCCCGGATCGCCGCGCTGCCGGCCGTCGCCACGCTCAGCTTCGGGCTGATGGACTTCGTCTCGGCCCACCACGGCGCGATCCCCGACAGCGCGATGCGCTCGCCGGGCCAGTTCGACCACCCGCTGGTGCGCCGCGCCAAGCTCGAGATCGCCGCCGCCGCTCACGCCCACGGCAAGACCCCTTCGCACAACGTCAGCACCGAGATCCGCGACATGAGCGTGGTGGCCCGGCAATGCGCAACGCGCGCGCGACGAGTTCGGCTATACGCGCCAGTGGGGCATCCACCCCGCCCAGATCCCCGTCATCGTGGCCGCCTTCGCGCCGCGCGAGGACGAGATCGCGCTGGCCGCCGACTGGGGCCCGACGCGCTACCACGACACGCTGCACGACCGCGCCAGCTACCGTTATTACTGGAGCGTGCTGCGCCGCGCCGATGCCGCCGGTCGCGCGCTGCCGGCCGAGGTCGCGCCCTGGCTGCCGCCCCGCGACGAGGCGCGCGCATGAGCCGGGCCCGCGATTCGCTTGCCGGCGCGCGCCGCGATGCGCTCGATGGCGCAGCCGTGCGGCCGACGCGCCGACTGTTTCGCGAAATCGCGACAGAAGCTTCGAATTCCCTTAAAGCCATCGCGCGAATTAGGAGAAAATAGCGGCGCGCTGCGCACCACGGGGCGCGTGTCGCGCGCCGGCCGCCTCCCTTGTCAACCGATATCCATAAAAAGGTTTTGAGCACATGAACAAACTGTTGATCGCCATCGCCATCGGCGCCCTGTCCGCGACGCTGCTGAGCGTCGCCCCGCAAGCCTCGGCGCAGACCGCCAGCGGCACCACCGCCAAGGCTGCGCCCGCCAAGAAGGCAGTCGCCAAGCGCTCGGCACCGCAGCGCCACCTGATTCCGCGCAGCAAGCGCGCCCAGGCGGCCGCAGCGGCCAAGGTCGATCCGGCGCCGGACGGCGCGGTCAAGTGGTCCTGCAAGGACGGCCTGTCCTACCAGCTGGCCGGCGACATGAAGCGCGACCAGATCGTCACGGTCCACTGGGCCAACAAGAACTACAAGCTGCCACGCCAGGCCACCACGACCGGCGCCGACGTGTTCTACGATCCGGCCAGCGGCCTGAAGCTGGTGGTGATCCCGACCAAGGACATGCTGTTCAGCGACAAGGAAGACACGCGCCTGGCCGACGAATGCGTGACCGCCGAGATGGCCGCCAACGGCACGCCGGCGCCGACGCAGTCGAACGAGCTGGTGCCGAACGTCCAGAAGTAAGTCGCACCAGTAAGCAGCACCCGGCGGTGCCCGCCCCGCAACGATGCAGCAGGCCAGCCACGACAGGAATCCTGATGTCCGCCCCGCAAACGAATCTCCGGCCCGCGCCGGACCTAGTACTGGTCGAGATCGTCGACTACGTGCTGGGTTTCGAGATCGACAGTGAGCTCGCGCTGGAAACGGCGCGCCACTGCCTGCTCGATACGCTCGGTTGCGGACTCGAGGCCCTGTCCTACCCGGCCTGCACCAAGCTGCTCGGGCCGCTGGTGCCCGGCACCGTGGTGCCTAACGGCGCGCGCGTGCCGGGTACCTCGTTCCAGCTCGACCCGGTCAAGGCCACCTTCGACATCGGCGTGGCGATCCGCTGGCTCGATTTCAACGACACCTGGCTGGCCGCCGAATGGGGCCACCCGTCCGACAATCTCGGCGGAATCCTGGCCACCGCCGACTGGCTGTCGCGCACGGCGCTCGCCGCCGGCAAGCCGCCGCTGACGATGCACGCGGCGCTGGTGGCGATGGTCAAGGCGCACGAGATCCAGGGCTGCCTCGCGCTCGAGAACGCCTTCAACCGCGTCGGCCTCGACCACGTGCTGCTGGTCAAGGTCGCCTCCACCGCAGTGGTCGGGCAACTGCTGGGCCTGACCCGTGACGAGTTGATCAATGCGCTGTCGCTGGCCTTCGTCGACGGCCAGGCGCTGCGCACCTACCGCCACGCGCCCAACACCGGCTCGCGCAAGTCCTGGGCGGCCGGCGACGCCACCTCGCGCGCGGTGCGCTTGGCGCTGATCGCGCGCACCGGCGAGATGGGCTACCCCTCGGCGCTGAGCGCGCCGACCTGGGGCTTCTACGACGTGCTGTTCGAAGGCAGGCCGTTCCGCTTCCAGCGCCCCTACGGCAGCTACGTGATGGAGAACGTGCTGTTCAAGATCGCGTTCCCCGCCGAATTCCATGCGCAGACGGCCGCCGAGGCCGCGCTCGCGCTGCATCGCCAGATACTCGATGCCGGCCGCGACGCGGAGTCGATCCGCCGCGTCACGATCCGCACGCACGAGGCCGCGATCCGCATCATCGACAAGACGGGCCCGCTGGCCAATCCGGCCGACCGCGACCACTGCATCCAGTACATGGTGGCCGTGCCGCTCCTGTTCGGACGGCTGACGGCCGCCGACTACGAGGACGAGGTGGCCCGCGACCCACGCATCGACGCGCTGCGCGCGAAGATCGCCTGCGTCGAGGATCCACGCTTCACACAGGACTATCACGACCCGGACAAGCGCGCGATCGCCAATGCGCTGACGGTCGAATTCGACGACGGCACGGTGCTCGACGAGGTGGTGGTCGACTACCCGCTCGGGCATCGCCGCCGTCGCGCCGAAGGCATCCCCCTTCTCGTCGAGAAATTCCGCAGCAACCTGGCGCGGCGTTTCCCGGCGAAGCAGCAACAAGCGATTCTCGACGTGTCGCTCGATCCGGCAAGGCTCGCCGCCATGCCGGTCAATGAATACGTCGACTTGTATGTGATCTAGCCGTCAGATGCAGGACATCTTTCCTCGCCTCAAC
The DNA here is from genome assembly GCA_040946965.1 of Burkholderia sp. Lineage (GTDB taxonomy): Bacteria > Pseudomonadota > Gammaproteobacteria > Burkholderiales > Burkholderiaceae > Burkholderia. The sequence goes on from JAYFRU010000191.1 coordinate 4,494, forward strand.
CCAGGAAACCAGGAAAACACCATGGCCCACAATCTCCACAAAACCCTCAAGGAATTCGACAGCGGTTCCGGAAAAGGCAAGTTCTATTCGCTGCCCCAGCTCGGCAAGGAACTGAAGACCAAGATCGAACGCCTGCCGGTGTCGATCCGTCTGGTGCTCGAATCGGTGCTGCGCAACTACGACGGCAAAAAGATCACCGAGGAACACATCGAGCAACTGGCGAACTGGAAGCCCGACGCCAAGCGCGTCGACGAGATCCCGTTCGTGGTCGCGCGCGTGGTGCTGCAGGATTTCACGGGCGTGCCGCTGCTCGCCGACATCGCGGCCATGCGCGGCGTGGCGCAGCGCGCCGGCCAGGACCCGAAGAAGATCGAACCGCTGGTCCCGGTCGATCTGGTGGTCGATCACTCCGTGCAGATCGATTACTTCCGCCAGAAGAACGCGCTCGACCTGAACATGAAGCTGGAATTCCAGCGCAACAACGAGCGCTACCAGTTCATGAAGTGGGGCATGCAGGCCTTCGACACCTTCGGCGTGGTGCCCCCGGGCATCGGCATCGTCCACCAGGTCAACCTCGAGTACCTGGCGCGCGGCGTGCACAAGAAGGCTGAAGGCGCGGACACGGTGTATTACCCCGACACGCTGGTCGGCACCGACAGCCACACCACCATGATCAACGGCATCGGCGTGGTGGGCTGGGGCGTGGGCGGCATCGAGGCGGAAGCCGGCATGCTCGGCCAGCCGGTGTACTTCCTCACGCCGGACGTGGTCGGCGTCGAGCTCAGGGGCAAGCTGCGTGAAGGCGTGACGGCCACCGACCTGGTGCTGACCATCACGGAAATGCTGCGCAAGGAGAAGGTGGTCGGCAAGTTCGTCGAGTTCTTCGGCTCAGGCACCGCCTCGCTGTCGCTGCCAGACCGCGCCACGATCGGCAACATGGCGCCCGAGTACGGTGCGACCATGGGCTTCTTCCCGGTCGACGAGAAGACCATCGAGTACTTCGCAGGTACCGGCCGCACCAAGGCCGAAATCGCCGCCTTCGAGAACTACTTCAAGGCCCAGAAGCTGTTCGGCGTGCCCAAGGCCGGCGAGATCGACTACACCAAGTCGCTTACGCTCGACCTGTCGAGCGTCGCGCCCTCGCTGGCCGGCCCGAAGCGTCCGCAGGACCGCATCGAGATCACTCACGTCAAGTCGACCTTCGCCGACCTGTTCTCGAAGCCGGTCGCGGAAAACGGCTTCAACAAGAAGGCCGAGGACCTGACGGCGCAGTACACCACCAGCAATGGCGTGAACATGGAGAACGGCGACATCCTGATCGCCGCGATCACCTCCTGCACCAACACCTCGAACCCGAGCGTGCTGCTGGCTGCGGGCCTGCTGGCCAAGAAGGCGGTGGAAGCGGGCCTGACGGTTGCCCCGCACATCAAGACCTCGCTGGCGCCGGGATCGCGCATCGTCACCGAGTACCTGACCAAGACCGGCCTGCTGCCCTACCTGAGCAAGCTCGGCTTCGAGCTGGCCGCCTACGGCTGCACGACCTGCATCGGCAACGCGGGCGACCTGACGCCGGAACTGAACGAAGCAATCGTCAAGAACGACATCGTGGCGGCGGCCGTGCTGTCGGGCAACCGCAACTTCGAGGCGCGCATCCACCCGAACATCCGCGCCAACTTCCTGGCCTCGCCACCGCTGGTGGTGGCCTACGCGATCGCCGGCACCATCACGCGCGACCTGATGACCGAACCGGTCGGCAAGGGCAAGGGTGGCCGCGACATCTACCTCGGCGACATCTGGCCGACCAGCAACGAAATCCAGGCGCTGCTGAAGTACGCGCTCGACCCGAAGGCCTTCGAATCGAACTATTCGAAGCTGACCAAGAAGGGCGA
>JAYFRU010000192.1:0-6314 GCA_040946965.1 Burkholderia sp.
GTTCCTCAAACTCGGCTGCTGCTTGATCTGCTGGAACACCTTGCAGCGAACTCAGAAGTCTTTATGAAACCGTCTCTAAAGAGGCGATTGTACGCGTCACGCCACGAAAGAACGAATCCACGCGAATCACATTGCTCACACCGCGCGGTGTGCCAAAGCATTCGGATGTTTTCACGACAGCGCCGCTCGCCGTTCTGCTGGACCTCATGGGGCCGCACGTCGAAGTTGAATTGCGTGCGCCCAGCAATCATGAGGCGGACACCGGCTACATCAGCCTGGCGAGCATCGCTCATGTTCTTCCCACTGCGCTGGAGAGTGGGGTACTTCTACTGCATTTGCTCAACGGCGAAGAAGTCGCCGTGGGCGATGTGGGCGGTATCAAAGAATTCGTGGCTAACGCGCAGAGCGTTCTTTAACCGGGACTGGGGGCTTCTATGAAACTGGGGTCAGTTGCTGCAATGACGCAGCAAGCGAACGATCGCCGCGCCGCGCTGCTGATGGCGCTTGTTTGTGGCCTTATGCTGTCGCAAGTGATCATGCTCGGTGCCATCGCAGTTTTGCGAGCGCACGAAGGTGCATGGGTCCGATCGGTGATCGCAACGGTTCCCGTGCTGGTCGCATTCGGTGCCGCAGCGAAAGCACTCGCCAGGTCTTCGGGCGATGGAGACAGCACGCTGTACTTGGCTGGCGTGGGCGCGCTGGCATGGAGCGCAGGAGCCGCATTGCAGGCTGCGATGCTTTTCGTCATTCAGCCGTCGCTGCCTGTTCTCGCGCGGCTGGTTCATGGGCTCTGAGTCAGACGGATGTTCCGGACGCCTGGACCGGAATTGTGCTTTTTGGCATACTGGTAAAAACACATTCTGGCGTGAGTGTCAAGATGGTTCAGATCAACCACTATCCGCAACTCTGGTTCATCGCGTGGAATCGTCCTGGCGACGACGTGCTCAGCGATGAGGACGCGTTCGCCCTGTACGAGCGCTACTGGCGCTTTGTCGATCAGAAAGCTCTCGATGACCGCGAGCGCGCTCTGATAGAACGGCTGACCAACGAAGTGGGACACGGACATCTTCATGTTTAACCGAAGACACCATCAGAATATTATCGGCATTCTTCAAAAGCTCGACGCGGACCTTTTCGAACGGGCAGGCTGCTATTTCGGCGGTGGCACGGCGATTGTGCTGGCCACCAATGAATATCGGGAATCGGTCGATATCGACTTCCTGATTGCCTCGCCTGACGGCTATCGCCAGATCCGCAGCCTTGTTTCTGACCATGACATCAATAAATTAGCGAAGGGGGAACCAATCCCGCTTCTGCGCGACGTCCGGAAGGATCGGGACAAGATTTCGACGGTCATCAGCGCAGGCGAGGGCGAACGGCCGATCAAGCTGGAGCTCGTGTTGGAATCTCGTATTCCGCTCACTGGTCAACACGTACCCGGCATTCCGGTGCCGACCCTGTCGCGTGTTGATCTGTATGCGGAGAAGCTGTTGGCAAATTCGGATCGCTGGGGCGATGCGAGCGTGATGTACCGAGATGCGATCGACCTCGCAATGATGCTCGATCAATGGGGCCAGATTCCGCAGGAAGCGATCGAGAAAGCATCGCATGTCTATGGAAAGGCAGCAGTATCCGACGTCCGCAAGGTGACTGACTACCTTTCTTCGAACGAAGCGGCGCTGGTCAAGGCGCTCGCCTCGATGGGAATGGACCTTGAGCTTGCGCCTCGGATCACCGCCGTATTGCAGGCGGAAGCGCAGCGGATCGACGGCGTCGCGCAAGCGCGTCCCGCGGATCTACCAGCCGACATAGACAGGGAGCTAAGCGCTCAAGGCCTGGTCGCTCAAAAGGTGAACGTCGACAAGGGCGTCTATGTCGGAAAGGTCATGATGGTCAGCGGGGATTTTGCTGTCCAAGACATCGGACGCAGAACCGTCGCGGTTCATCGGATTGATGAGGGGCAGCCGAAACCAAGCGTCGGCGAGCGCTACAGGGTCCAGTATTCCCACGGCATCTCGGACTGGGAGCCGAAAATCAGGGCGGGCAGGGAACAGGGACGATAACCTTGGCGATTTCTGACGTTGGAAGTCCACGCCCCACAAACGACGCGCACTAGCGTTCGCTATCTGCCTTTGAGCGCGGCCAGAAGCTCCGCATTCTGACCTTCAAGCGCCTCAAGCTTCCCAGCCTGTCTGGCCGATTCTTCCCGCGCCCGTTCGGCCCCTTCTCGGGCGGAATCGCGCTCGGCTTCTGCCGCGGCGACGCGCTCGGTCAAGCGTGCTGTCTCACGTTCCGCCTGGCGTTGCTGGTCAGCAAGCGCTGCATCGGCGCGTTGGCGCTGCTGGTCCAGGGCCTGGTCGGCGGCTTTCACTTGCGCCTTACTCTCGCTCAGTTCTGCGCGTAGCGCATCCATCTTCTCTGCGGCATCAGCGCGGTTCGCATCCAACTCGGACCGCAGCCGGTCGATCGCTTGCTGCCATCGCGTCAGTTCTGCGGCGTGCTGGTCCGTCGCAGCTTTGGCTTGTTGCTCTGAGGCCGTCAACCGCTCCTTCATCTGAGCAAGCTGGACAGCCAGCGCCTGCTTTTCATCCTGTGTGTCGGCAACGCGCTGCGCCAGTCCTTCCACCTCGAGCTTCGCGGCGTCGAACTGCGCCTCCAGCTCGTCGACCGTCTGCGCCGCATCGGCCAGTTCCCGCTCGGCCTGTTCGCGCTGTTCGCCGGCGGTGCGCACCACTTCAGCCACCCTCCGTTCTGCCGCCTTCACCGCCCGATCGTTCAGCTCCGTGGCAAGCCTTGCGAGCCGCTCGGTGAGTTCCGCCGTAACGGTAGCCACTTGCTGCGCGACCTCGACCGGCAGCTCGGCCACCGGCTCGGCGGCTGCGGTCGACTGCGAGGCGATGTGTTCGTCCCACACCTGCTTGAGACGGTTCGGGTTGCCGCCGCCGACCCGCTGCCGCAGCGCAAAGCCGGTGACGTTGCGCCCGGCGTCGCGCAGGGCAAGACCGGCTTCGATGATCTGCTGGGGAGTGAATTCGATGGGGCGCATGGTTGGCGGCTCCTAAAAAGGGGTTCCACGCCGGAAACCCAGAAAATTCCGCCACGCCCGGAGCCGCGCTTGGGAAGCGCCATCGCCGATATCCCTTTGTAAGCCACAACGCCTTGCTGGATGGGACTTTCGGCCGGGATGCCGCGTCGCATCAAATATCTCCAGAGATAAGTTTTCTTCTCTCTGGGGCGACATTCTGCTGTCAAACTGGCAGAAGGTGAATCGCGCCGGGCGTGAAACATTTTTCAGACATTTCTCCTGTTTCCTTGCTGCGCAGGGGATTCGTAGAGACGGTGGATAGCACAACCGTGTTTCACGAACGCCTGGTGAGCAACGGCGACGGAATTTTCTGGGTTTCCGGCGGAGAACCCCAATCAGGTCGTGATCGACCTTAGACAGCGAGCCCAGCAGTACGGTCTCACAGCTGCCGACATCTTCGGCACCGCGCGGGCGCCGATCTTCGCCGGCGGCAAAGTACCGGCATCCAGACACGGGCGCCACGTGGTCCGGCCGCGGGCGCCAGCCGAAGTGGATCGCGCAGGCAAGCGACCCTGAACTGTTCCGCGTGGCGTGAGTGATCGGACCATGGACCTCAAACACGACCCCTTCGCGGATACCCAGTTCGGACGCATCGCGCTGGCGAGGATCAAACCCACAAGCGCCAATTTCCGCTTGTACGAGGCCGGCTGGCTTGAAACAGGCGGACCGCCTGACACATGGGAGATCTTCGAAGTGATCGGCGCCGAGTTCCGCGAAGTCACACGCGGCCCGAACCAGGGCAAGCTCTCGGTCATGATTCCCAACACCCGACGCACCGTCCACATCCACCGTGACGATCTGCGCGACGACTCGGGAGCGACCGACACGCCGTAACCATCGGACGATTTCATGCCGCGGCGTCCTGGATACGCGATGCGCCGCTTGACGCGGCCCACCGTGTGTGGCACGTTGGCAGGGCTTTTGCTGACAACGTACTGTCGCCAGGTCCTCAATCCCTTCCAGGACACAGCCTTCGGGCCGGGATTTCCTCATCTGTGCTTTACCCGTCTCGACCGATCGCTGTCGGTCTGCTCTCGCATTATCACCCTCTGGGGAGTTTCCTCCCCGGCCGGGGCATGGACTCTCCCTTTTCTCGTTTCTGAATCCGGAGAACATCATGTCACGCAAGCCTTCCTATACCGCCGAGCAACAACGCGTCATCGATTCGTCTGCTGCTGTGCTCGCCGTCGATGCTTTCGCCGGCACCGGCAAAACGTCAACGCTCGACGGCTTCGCCGCGGCCCGACCGCGCGCGAAGATCCTCTATATTGCCTTCAACCGTTCGATTGCGATGGCCGCGAAAGAGCGTTTCCCGCAACACGTCGAATGCCGAACCACGCATTCGATCGCCTATGCCGCTGTCGGTCGCAAGTATGCCGACAAGCTCGGCAACGCCTCGCCCTACGAAGTCGCCATGCGCATGAACACCAACAACCGGCGTGCCAAACAGGCGCTCGCGACGGTGAATGCCTGGCTCTGCAGCGTCGACCCTTCAATCGACGCCCATCACGTCCCGGATCAGGAAGACGATCCGCAGATGCGCTCGGCCTTGCTGGAACTGGCGCGAACCATCTGGACCGAGATGTGCAACTTCGACTCTCCGATCAAGATGCCGCATGACGGGTATCTGAAGCTCTGGGCGATGTCGCGGCCGACGCTGCGCTACGACTACATCCTGCTCGACGAAGCGCAAGACACCAACCCGCTCACGCTGGAATTGGTGATGGCGCAACGTTCGCACGCGAAGTTGGTGTTGGTCGGCGATCGCCATCAAGGCATCTACGGGTTCCGGCAGGCAGTCAATGCCATGGAGGAGGTCGACGCGGACGAACGCATCGCGATCACGCAGTCCTTCCGGTTCGGCAGCGGTATCGCCGAGCTGGCGTCGGTCATCTTGCACGACTACAAGGACGAAAAGAACGCGATCCGCGGCCGCGACGACATCGAAGTGTCGTGGCGTGTCAATCGGCGGCAGCCGTTCACCATCCTGTCGCGCACCAACGCGGCGCTGTTCGGTGAGCTGGCCAGGCTGGTGACGGGCAAGCCTCCGGTGAAGACCGTGCATTACGTCGGTGGGTTCGAAGGTTATTTCTTCGGCAAGGTACTCGACGCGTTCTACCTGTGGTCCGACCAACGTCGCTCGATCAAGGACGAGTCGATCGCGCGGTTTCCCGACTTCGCCGGCTTCAAGCAGTATGGTGAGGAAGCCGACGATCCGGAGGTGAAGGCGCTCGTGAAAGTCGTGGAGCAGTACCAAAACGACGTGCCCTCGATCTACAACGCGCTGAAGTCTGCGGAGGTGCCGGAACAGCGGGCCGCCGTTTGCGTGGCAACCGCCCACAAGTCCAAGGGCCTCGAGTGGGAGCAGGTGGTCCTCACGGACGACTTCATCTCGTTGCCACCCGACGATGACGATTACGACCCGGAGGAAATCAATCTGCTGTATGTGGCCATCACGCGAGCGATTCGTGTACTTGAGCCGACGCCAAGCGTCCAGGCTCTGGTCGATGAGCTCGCCGAGGCGCAGTCCGAGCGATCGGACACGGTAGAGCGGTCGACGTCTCCGGCCGCTGCTGAGCAGGAAGGCTTCTCGGCAGCACTGCTTCGCGAGTACGAGAAGACGTGGCATCAGTGCGACGCGGCCGAACGCGATTCGGCGGCTACGCCGAATGAACGCGCGAAGCTGTGGGGCCGCCTGGAAGGCTTGTTCTGGGCTGCCGAGCGGATGGCCATTCAGGTCGATCCGCTTCCCGCATCACGCTGACGTTGTATCCCTAGCGCCCTTCGGGGCGTTTTTTTTCGCACCCCTGCGCCTCGCGCGCCATTGAAGATCGTCATGCCCACATCAAGGATTCGACACGCTTGCGATTCCGCCGACGAGCACGTCATGATGGGTGAACAGGCTGCAGCGCATTACGACTACCGATATACGTGCGTCCGTCGCTGGTACGATTGGTGGCGAGGCTTTGTGCTCGCGTGGCTCAGCAACAGACCTTGCGTTGCGCCGGGAACGGATGTTCTCGCTCGGAGAACGGGAACGGCGCCAGTTCGGCCGGAGCGCTAGAACGACCCGTTGCGGATACACTCAAAAAAACTGACGCCCAAGCCTCACAGGGCCTTGACAAGTGAAAACGCGCCTGCCAATCTACTCACGCATTCGCTGACATCGCACTGTCGCCAGGTCCTCCATCCCTTCCAGGACACAGCCTTCGGGCCGGGATTAGTCTCT
>JAYFRU010000193.1:0-6304 GCA_040946965.1 Burkholderia sp.
AACTTCGCCGACAGAACCGTCGCGATGGCTGCCGTCAGCGTCGTCTTGCCGTGGTCAACGTGACCGATCGTACCGACGTTGACGTGCGGCTTGGTCCGTTCGAACTTACCTTTTGCCATGATTCTCTTCTTTCAAAAATGAATGTTGGGTGGAGACGATTTACTTCGACTTGGCGCTGATGATCGCTTCGGCGACGTTACGCGGAGCTTCGGAGTAGTGCTTGAACTCCATCGTGTAGGTCGCGCGACCTTGCGTGAGCGAACGCAGCGAGGTCGAGTAGCCGAACATTTCCGACAGCGGCACTTCAGCGCGAACGATCTTGCCGCCGCCGATTATGTCTTCCATGCCCTGGACGATACCGCGACGGCCCGACAGGTCGCCCATCACGTTGCCCATGTAGTCTTCCGGCGTTTCGACTTCGACCGCCATCATCGGCTCGAGCACGACCGGGCTGGCGCGGCGCATCGCTTCCTTGAACGCTATCGAACCGGCCATGCGGAACGCGTTTTCGTTCGAGTCCACGTCGTGGTACGAACCGAAGGTCAGGTGGACCTTCACGTCGACCACCGGGAAGCCTGCCAGCACGCCGGCCTTCAGCGTGTCCTGGATGCCCTTGTCGACCGCCGGGATGTATTCGCGAGGAATCACACCGCCCTTGATCTCGTCCAGGAACTCGTAGCCCTTACCCTGCTCGTTCGGCTCGAGCGTGATGACCGCATGGCCGTACTGGCCACGACCACCCGACTGCTTGACGAACTTGCCGTCGACATCCTTCGCCGTCGCACGGATCGTTTCGCGATAAGCAACCTGCGGCTTGCCGACGGTTGCCTCGACGCCGAATTCGCGGCGCATCCGGTCGACCAGAATTTCGAGGTGGAGCTCGCCCATGCCCGAAATGATGGTCTGGCCCGATTCCTCGTCCGTCTGGACGCGGAACGACGGATCTTCCTGAGCCAGGCGGTTCAGCGCCAGGCCCATCTTTTCCTGGTCCGGCTTCGTCTTCGGCTCGACGGCCTGCGAGATCACCGGCTCCGGGAACACCATGCGCTCCAGGATGATCGGATGAGCCGGGTCACACAGCGTGTCACCGGTGGTCGCATCCTTCAGGCCGACCGCCGCAGCGATGTCGCCCGCGCGGACTTCCTTGATTTCCTCGCGCTGGTTCGCGTGCATCTGCAGGATCCGGCCCAGGCGGTCCTTCTTGCCCTTGGTCGAGTTCAGCAGCGTGTCGCCCGAATTGACGACGCCCGAGTACACACGGAAGAAGATCAGCTGGCCGACGAACGGGTCGGTCATGATCTTGAACGCGAGCGACGAGAACTTCTCTTCGTCCGACGCGAGACGCTCGACCTTGTCCCCGTTGTCGAGTTCGCCGGTGACCGGCGGAATATCGACCGGCGACGGCAGGAAGTCGATCACGGCGTCGAGCATGCGCTGCACGCCCTTGTTCTTGAACGCGGTACCGCACAGCATCGGCTGGATTTCGCAGGCGATCGTACGGTCGCGCAGCGCCTTGACGATCTCGGCTTCCGACAGATCGCCCTCTTCCAGGTACTTGTTCATCAGCTCTTCGCTGGCTTCGGCTGCCGCTTCGACCATCTTCTCGCGCCATTCCTGGCACGTATCGGCGAGTTCGGCCGGAATGTCGATGTAGTCGAACTTCGTGCCCTGGGACGCTTCGTCCCAAACGATCGCCTTCATCTTGATCAGGTCGACCACGCCCTTGAAGCTTTCTTCCGCGCCGATCGGCACCACCACCGGCACCGGGTTCGCCTTCAGGCGCAGACGGAGCTGGTCGTAGACCTTGAAGAAGTTCGCGCCGGTACGGTCCATCTTGTTGACGAACGCCAGACGCGGCACCTTGTACTTGTTGGCCTGGCGCCAGACGGTTTCCGACTGCGGCTGCACGCCTCCCACGGCGCAGTACACCATGCACGCGCCGTCGAGCACGCGCATCGAGCGCTCCACTTCGATCGTGAAGTCGACGTGGCCCGGGGTGTCGATGATGTTGATGCGGTGTTCCGGATAGTTGCCGCCCATGCCCTTCCAGAAGGCGGTGGTGGCAGCGGAGGTGATCGTGATGCCACGCTCCTGTTCCTGCTCCATCCAGTCCATCGTGGCGGCGCCGTCGTGAACTTCACCGATCTTGTGGTTCACGCCGGTATAAAACAGAATGCGCTCGGTCGTCGTCGTCTTGCCGGCGTCGATGTGGGCACTAATACCGATGTTGCGGTAGCGCTCGATAGGAGTCTTGCGAGCCACTTTGATCCTCTATGGGTTAACGCGACGCAAAGCCGCGTCACGCCTCAACACAAACGAGCGAGGCGCTCGAAAAAGCGCACCCGCCCGGATTTTTACCGCTTGATTCGCGCTTTCGCTTAGAAGCGGAAGTGCGAGAACGCGCGGTTGGCTTCTGCCATCCGGTGAACTTCGTCGCGCTTCTTCATCGCGCCGCCACGGCCTTCGGCCGCTTCGGAGAGTTCACCAGCCAGGCGCAGGGCCATCGACTTCTCGCTACGCTTCTTCGCGGCCTCACGCAGCCAGCGCATCGCCAATGCCATACGACGCGACGGGCGCACTTCGACCGGAACCTGATAGTTCGCACCACCAACGCGACGGCTCTTCACTTCGACCACTGGCTTCACGTTGTTCAACGCGCCCGTGAACACTTCCAGCGGGTCCTTGCCACCCTTGGTCTGGATCTGTTCGAAAGCGCCATAAACGATGCGTTCAGCGACCGACTTCTTGCCGGACAGCATCAGCATGTTCATGAATTTTGCAACATCAACGTTGCCGTACTTCGGATCCGGCAACACTTCCCGCTTGGGGACTTCGCGACGACGCGGCATGTTTCTTCCTTTAACTTTTCAGTTGGAGCTGAGACCAGCTCCGCGGCCACCAACAAACCCGATTCATCTCGTTCGACTAACCAGCTTGGCCGGGTGACCACTTACTCGACAGCACCGGCTATCCGGCACCACCGCATTAACCGCCTGACGGCGATCACCATTCGGAGTCTGCTTACTTCGCAGCCTTCACACGCTTCGCGCCGTACTTCGAGCGCGCTTGCTTACGGTCCTTCACGCCTTGCGTATCCAGCGAGCCGCGAACCATGTGGTAACGCACACCCGGCAAATCTTTCACACGGCCGCCGCGGATCAGCACAACCGAGTGCTCCTGCAGGTTGTGGCCTTCACCGCCGATGTACGAAATCACTTCGAAGCCGTTCGTCAAGCGAACCTTGGCGACCTTACGGAGTGCCGAGTTCGGCTTCTTCGGCGTCGTCGTGTACACACGGGTGCACACGCCGCGACGCTGGGGGCAGTTCTGCAAGGCCGGGCTCTTGCTCTTGGTCGTTTCCGACTCACGGCCTTTGCGAACCAATTGATTGATGGTTGGCATTGTGTATTCCTGAAAATGACAAAAACCGGCACACTGACGACGGGCAAAGCGACGCCGGCATGCCTGTGGCTATCCGAAACCTGGAAGAGCACTTCACCCGCCGGCGCATGACGTCGGCACGCGTGCTTACCTCCCGAGAAGCGGAACCAGACATCATAAAGCAAAAATCTCAAGCGAGTCAACAGCTTGGGTGATTTGCCGGCGCAGGAATAAGTGACGAAACAGTGGCGCCCGCTGCGGTGATCGCACCGCAACATCACACCTCACCGATCCCGTCCCCTCGATCCGCCTGATCGCCCTTCGGCCGATCTTAGGCCGATTCGACCACGTCGATCAGTTCGTCGCCGAAACGCTCGAGCTTGCGCGCGCCGATACCGGGAATATGGCGCAGGTCCTCGATCGATTCCGGCGCGTTGCGGGCGATTTCGGCGAGGGTCGCATCATGGAAGATCACGTAGGCGGGCACGCCGTCGCTCTTGGCGGTCTCGGCGCGCCAGGCGCGCAGGCGCTCCCAGCAGGCCCGCTCGCGCGCCGACATGCCGGCGGTCGGATCGGCCCGCGCGCCGCTGCGCGCCGAGGACTGGCGTGAGCTCTTGGGCTTCACGTAGCGACGCAGCGTGACGATTTCCTCGCCCTTGAGCACGGGCTTGCTGGCCGCCGTCAGCACCAGCGCGCCGAAACCGCCGTGATCGACCGCCAGGTAGCCGAAGGCCACCAGCTGGCGAAAGATCGCGCGCCATTCGGGCTCGGAGAGCTCGGCGCCGATGCCGAAGGTGCTCAGCGCGTCGTGGCCGCGCTGCTGGATCTTCTCGGTCTTGGCGCCGCGCAGGATCTCGATCAGGTGACTGGAGCCGAAATTGAAGCCGCTGTCGCGCTGCGCCCGGAACACGCAGGACAGGGCCATCTGCGCCTCGCGCGTGGCATCCCAGGTGGCCGGCGGCTCCAGGCAGGTATCGCAGTTACCGCAGGGCTGGCTGGCCTCGCCGAAATAGCCGAGCAGACGCACGCGCCGGCACGAGGCGGTTTCGCACAGACCCAGCAGCGCATCGAGCTTCGAGGTCTGGACGCGCTTGTGCGCGTCGTCGGCATGGGACTCGTCGATCATCTTGCGCTGCTGCACCACGTCGCCGAGCCCGTAGGCCATCCAGGCATTGGCGGGCAGGCCATCGCGCCCCCCGCGGCCGGTCTCCTGGTAATAGCCCTCGACGCTCTTGGGCAGGTCGAGGTGGGCCACGAAGCGCACGTCGGGCTTGTCGATGCCCATGCCGAAGGCGATCGTCGCGCACATCACGATGCCTTCCTCGCGCTGGAACATCTCCTGGTGGCGCTGGCGGATCTCGAACTCCATCCCGGCGTGGTAAGGCAGCGCGCGCACGCCCTGGGTCTTGAGCCACTCGGCGGTTTCCTCGACCTTGCGGCGCGACAGGCAATACACCACGCCCGCATCGGTGGTGCCATCGGCATTGGTGTGCTCGGCGCGGATGAAGTCGAGCAGCTGCGAGCGCGCATTGTCCTTCTCGACGATCCGGTAGCGGATATTGGGCCGGTCGAAGCTCGACACGAACACGCGCGCGTCGTCGAGCGCGAGGCGCTGGATGATCTCGTCGCGCGTGATCGCGTCGGCGGTGGCCGTCAGCGCGATGCGCGGCACGTACGGGAAGCGCTCGTGCAGGATCGACAGCTGAATGTACTCGGGACGGAAATCGTGCCCCCACTGCGACACGCAATGCGCCTCGTCGATCGCGAACAGGCCGATGCGAGTGCGCTCGAGCAGGTCGAGGAAACGCGGCGTCATGAGCCGCTCGGGCGCCACGTAGAGCAGGTCGATCTCGTCTTCGCGCAGCGCGCGCTCGATGGCGGCCGCCTCGGCGCCCGACAGCGTCGAGTTCAGGTAGGCCGCGCGCGCTCCGACCTCGGTCAGCGCGGCCACCTGGTCCTGCATCAGCGCGATCAGCGGCGAGACCACGATGCCGGCGCCCTGCCCCGATTCGTGGCGCACCAGCGCCGGGATCTGGTAGCAGAGCGACTTGCCGCCGCCGGTGGGCATCAGCACCAGGCAGTCGCCGCCGGCCGCGACATGCTCGACGATCTCCCCCTGTTGGCCGCGAAAGACCGGATAACCGAAAACTTCGTTCAGGATTTCGAGCGCGCGCGACATGAGGCAGGAGGGTTCGGGTGGGAAATCAAGGCTGCATTTTACCGACAGATGCGCCGTCGCCCTCGTCTTCCTTCACGCCCCGGCCATCCGGACGACCGGAGCCATCGTGCGAAGCACCCGGCGGCCGCGCCACGATCGCGATCGCAATCGCGTGCCGGGGTGCCCCCGAGATCGAGCGCGACCTTGTTGGCGAAGTCATACACATGGCCGAACAGGGACACGCAGACTCCATCCTCCCCGTCGACCACGACCTCGGCCAGATCGCTGTCGGCGACCAGGAGGGCGCGCGGCGGTCCATCAACGCGCCGAGCGTGCCCCGGTCGATCAGGCGCCCCGACAGATAATAGTCGCAGAGGACGGGCACCGGCGCGCCGCCGTCCTCGCGGCGCACCACGTAGAGCTGCAGCCCGGGCCGCAGCACGAGGCTGCGCACGATCGCATCGTCCGGTACCCAGTGATGGCGCAGGTACCACCAGCCCGGCAGCGACAGCACCGCCAGCAGGACACACACAGAGCGCGAGACCGGCCAAGCCGACCCAGCGATTCACCGCCGCCACGTTGCGCATGATTCCCTCCTCGCTTGTCGCGCGGCCGGAGCGCGATCGAGGGCAACGAGATCGTGCCGGCGCGAGCCGGTTCAAGCGCGCCGGCCTGAGTTCGAAAAAAGGGTCTTCGCGGAAAAGTGTGATGAATTTTCATGATAAAACTGCCTGAGAGCCAGTCTGGAAGGGGGTTGGCGGGATG
>JAYFRU010000194.1:0-6296 GCA_040946965.1 Burkholderia sp.
CCTGCGGCAGGCATAGCCTGCCGCGCTCCGCGCCGCATGTCCAGAAAATTTTAGACGGCCCTCACACTACGCTTACGAAGCCGGCATAGGCGATGCGCGGCGAGCCGAACGCGACCCAGGCCGACAGCCAGGCGCCGACCAACACTAGCGCCAGCAGTTGCTCGATCGAGGATAGCGCGGGCACCACGAACACCAGCGCGGCGGTGCCGAGCAGCGCGCCGATCAGGCAGCCGGCGATCCGCAGCGTGAGTTTCTCGACGGTCTCGGCGATGGAGCCGAGCGAGACCATGTAGCAAGTGATGAAGCAGGTATGGATGCCGGACCAGTCGAGCTGCGAGTAGAGCAGGTAGCAGAACATCGCGGCGGCGGTGGTCTTCAGCGCGTAGCGGATGTGGTCGGGATTGCTGCGCGCGTCGGGCAGGAAGAAGCCGCCGCCCGGCTTCGGCGGCGGCGCGGTTTCGGCGGCGGGTGGCGGGGAGGCTGGCGCGGCGGGTTCCGCGAACTGCATGATCACCGCATGCAGCTCGGTCGCCACGGAGCGCGCGAGCGGCGGCAGCGCGTCGGCCGGCGGCGGGGCGAGCGTTACCTCCACCGGGTAGCCGCTTGCTCGAGGATGCCGGCCATCTCGTCGAGTGTGGCGGCGAGGGTCGCGCACAGCGCCTCGGGCAAGCGCGCCTCGGGCTCGCGATCGGCCAGCGCGACCGTCACCAGCAGCGCGGTGCTCGACGCGATCGCCTGCCGGAGCGGGCCGACCTCGGCGGCGGAGGTCCAGCCTTCCAGCTTCGACAGCTTGAGCCAGGTGAGCAGCTGTTTGTCGCCGTCGCGCAGGGCGGCGTCGAAGCCGGCGCGGGCCGCCTCGTCGCCCCGCAGCCGCCGCGCGCCGAGCCGCAGCCGCCGGGCCAGCTGGCCGAGCGCGAGCCGGCGCGGCGAGGGTGCCACCAGCAGGTTGATGACGATCGACACGCCGACCGGAATCGCGACCATCAGCCAGACATAGAGCAACGCGCGCGTGGCGGCCTCGCCGAACGGCGCGAGGCCGAGCTCGTCGAGCCCGAAACCGACGATCATCACCAGGATCGCGCCGACCGCGCGCAGCTTGCTGGCCGAGGTCAGGTAGAGCAGGCCGACCGACAGCACCACCATGCAGGCCACCCGCAGGATCGCGTAGTCGATGCTGAGGATCGCCACGCCGAGCACCAGCGCGATCACGATGGTCACGATCAGCATCAGCGCGACGGCCAGCAGGCTGCTGGTGACGCGGTCGGCGCGGTTCAGGAAGAACAACCACGTAGGCGGACAGCGCCGCCTCGGGCATGCCGTAGACGCTGGCCACCAGCACCGTGACGGCGCAGATCAGGGCGATCCGCGCGGCCATCGCGGCGCGGCCCGGGAACGGCGCGAGCAGGTGCAGCAGCTCGCGCGGGCCCGGCGCGCGGATCTCAGCGGCAGGCCGAGCCATGCCGGACCTCGACGATCGCGCTGGCCCCGACGCGTACCAGTTGCGCGTCGGGTTCGTCGAGCCTGACGCGCACCGGGAAGCGCTGCGCCACATGCACCCAGTTCACCGAGCGCTGCACGATCGGCAGCGAGCGCGGCAGGTTGATGCGATCGCTGTCGGCGATGCCGACCACCTTGCCCGTCATCGCGCGGCTGCGGTCGATTATCGAGTAGACGGTGGCGCAGTCGCCCACCGTGATGCGGTTCAGCGAGGTCTCGCGGAAGTTGCCGACCGCAAACCATTCGCTCGGGTCGATCAGCGTGAAGATCGACTGGTTCGGCGCGAGGGTTTTGCCCGGCAGCACCGACAGCCCCGTCACCAGCCCGTCGTGCGGGGCGCGCACCACCGTGTCGTCGAGCGCGTGTTGCGCGCGGGCCAGCGCGGCCTCGCGCGCATGCAGGGTGGCGATCGCGTCGGCGTCGTCGCCGACGGTCTGCGCCGAGGCGCGCTGCTGCTCCCGCGCCTGGGCGAACGAGACGGTTGCGTCGCGCTGGCGGACCTTGGCCTGGTCGAACTGCTGGGCGCTGACATAGGCCTGCGCGGCCAGCGGTGCGAGCCGGTTCACGTCGCGCGTGGCGAGATCGTGGTTCTGCTCGGCGCGCTCGACCTGCTCGACGGCGACCGCCGCGTTCGAGCGCTCGCCGATCAGCGAGCGGCGGCGCGTGGCCAGCGAGGCCTGCGCGGGCTCGAGGTCGGCCCGGGCCCGCGCGACCGTCAGCCGGTAGGGCACGGGATCGATCTCGTAGAGCAGTTCGCCCTTGGCGACGCGCTGGTTCTCGTGCACCGCGAGCCGCACGATGCGCCCGCCCACGGGCGAGGCCACGTGCACCACATCGGCGTCGTTCGAGGCGTCGTCGGTGGACGGGTAGGCGGTGGTGCGATGCCAGGCATAGGCCAGCGCGGCGACGCCGAGCGCGACGATCGCCAGCGCGATCAGGCAGCCTTTCAGGGCGGGGCGGGAGACACCGGCGGCCTTCATGCGAAGGGCCCCGTGCCGGCCAGCCAGACGATCACCGCCGCCACCAGCCTGATTGCGCTGCACACGGCGAGCTGGTAGGGCACGGTGGCGGCCCAGCCGGTGGCGACGAACACGCGGTGCGCGACGATCGCGGCGATCACGCCGAGCACGGCGCTGAGCAGCCAGAGCGGGAAGTAGGCGCCGAACAGTTCGTAGGCGGGCGCGCCGCGCGAGGCGCAGCCGGCCAGCGGCAGGGCGGGCACGAGGGCGGCGGCCCTGCGCAGGGGCCCGCGTGGCATGGTTTTTCTCATGATGTGACGGGCTCGACGATGGGAGGGGGCCGGGCGCGGCGCAAGCCGGGCGGCTGCCGCGACGACGCTGGTCCGCAGGATGGGCCCGATGATAAATCATCGCGATGGGCGCATCCAGTCGCCGCCGGCGGCCGTTGTTTCGCGATGTTTTCGAATCCGCACCGCTTATCAGCTTTGCTGCTTTGTTCAGGAGAATTCATCGTTTCGCCGGTGCGGCGGCCGATGTCAACATGGTGTACCATCGGGTTGACACGATCGATGCCGGTGCATAAATCACCACCGCTGCACACGGAACGCCAATATGAAAAAAACACTGCTCGCCGCGACGCTCGCCGGTTTCGCCGCCCTCGCGCCCTCGCTTGCCTACACCGATCGCCTCGACGACATCAAGCAGGCCGGCGTGCTGCGCGTGGCCACCTTCGACAGCAACCCGCCCTTCGGTTATGTCGATCCGGCCAGCAACCATATCGTCGGGCTCGACGTCGACTACGCCCGCGCGCTGGCCGACAAGCTCGGCGTCAAGCTCGAGCTGCAGTCGACCAATCCCGCCAACCGGATTCCGTTCCTGACCTCGCGCAAGGTGGACCTGGTGCTGGCGAACTTCACGATCACCGACGAGCGCGCTAAGCAAGTCGATTTCAGCATTCCGTATTTCTCCTCGGGCCAGCAGTTCCTGGCCAGGAAGGGCGTACTGAAGTCGAAGGACCAGCTCGACAGCCTGCGCATCGGCGCCGACAAGGGCACCACCAACGAGATCGCGGTGCGCGAGCAGTTTCCCAAGGCGACCGTGGTGGCCTACGACGACACGCCCTTCGCGTTCGCCGCGCTGCGCGCCGGCAACGTGCAGGCGATCACGCAGGACGGCCCCAAGCTGGTCGGCCTGCTCGCCAACGTGCCCGACAAGCAGAAATACGAGATCCCGCCGTTCACCATCACCAACGACTACATGGGTGTGGGCATCCCGAAGGGCGAGCCGCGCCTGGTGGCCTTCGTCAACGACACGCTCAAGGGGCTGGAGGCGAACGGCACCGCGAACATCATCTACAACCGCTGGTTCGGGCCGAGCACCAAGACGCCGCTCACGCGCACCTTCAAGATCGGCGACAAGACTTGAGCGTCGCGACGCCAAGCCGTGAACCGAGATGATCGATAGTTTCCTCGCGCCGAAATACTTGCTGTGGCTGTGGCAGGGTTTCGGCGTGACGCTCGGGCTGGCGCTGGCCGCCGGCCTGTCGTCCACCTGCCTGGGCGCCGCGCTGGCGCTGGCGGGCCGTTCGCGTTGGCGCGCCGCCCGCAGCCTGGCGCGCCTCTACATCGGCGCCTTCCGCAACACGCCGCTGCTGGTGCAGTTGTTCTTCTGGTACTTCGGCGCGGCCACGCTGCTGCCCGACGACGCCATCGCCTGGCTCAACACGCAGCACATCCTGCCCACGCCGGCGGGCGCGCTGCGCTGGCCCTCGTTCGAATTCCTGGCGGGCTGGCTCGGCCTGTCCTGCTATACGGCTGCCTTCGTGGCCGGCGAGTTCGCTGCGGGCATCGCCGGCGTGCCCGAGGGCCAGTGGCAGGCCGCCGCCGCGCTCGGGCTCACGCCCTGGCAGGCGTTCTGTCATATCGTGCTGCCGCAGGCGGTGCGCATCGCCTTGCCGCCCTTGTTCGGCCAGTTCATGAACCTCGTGAAGAATTCCTCGCTGACCATGGCCATCGGCCTGGCCGAGCTGTCCTATGCCTCGCGGCAGGTGGAGACCGAAAGCTTCCGCACCTTCGAGGCCTTCGGCGTGGCCACGCTGCTCTACATCCTCGCGATCGCGGCGCTGGAGGCCACGCTGCACACCCTCCGGCATCTGCGCGATGCCCGCCTGGGAGCGCGCCGATGATGCCCTGGGAGTTATTTGCCGGCAATCTGCGCTACCTGCTGATCGGCGGTTTTCCCGACGGCCCGCTCGGCGGCGCGGCGCTCACCCTGGTGCTGGCGGTGGCTTCCGCGATCGCCTCGTGGCTGCTCGGCTTCGCGGCCGGGATCGCGCTGGCGATGGCGGGGCGCGCCACGCGCGTGCTGCTGCTGCTGGTGATCGGTTTCTTCCGCGCGATTCCGGTGCTGATGCTGATTTTCTGGACCTACTTCCTGCTGCCGATCCTGTTCCATGTCGACGTGCCGGGACTGGTGGCGGTGGTCTGCGCGCTGTCGCTGATCGGCGGCGCCTACCTGGCGCACTCGGTGCACGCGGGGATCGTCGCGGTGGGCGATGCGCAGTGGCAGGCGGGGCTGTCACTGGGCCTGACGCGCTGGCAGACGCTGCGCGAGGTGGTGCTGCCGCAGGCGGTGCGGATCATGGCGCCGTCCTTCGTCAACCAGTGGGTCTCGCTGGTGAAGGACACCTCGCTGGCCTATATCGTCGGCGTCAACGAGCTGTCCTTCGTCGCCACCCAGGTCAACAACCGGCTGATGGTCTACCCGATCCCGGTGTTCCTGTTCGTGGCCTTCCTCTACCTGGTGCTCTGCACCGCGCTCGACCGGGTGGCGATGTCGTGGTTCGCGCGGCGTCGCAAGGACGTGAGCGAGGTGGTGGAGGCGGCGGTGCCGGCGGTGTGAGCGGCGCGCTGTCGTTCAGCCGGTCGGAGCACGAACGGCCGGCGCGAACTCGCCGCCGATGCCAGCCGAGCGCGAGCCGCCATGCCATGGCCGAGCCGGCGCGAAGCACCGGCACCGAACGATGTCGCGCCGGGCCTCGCCGCCGGTTCGCCTCGGCGGCGTGCCCGGCCTAGCGGCCGGCCGCCGGTTTGCCGAGCGCCTCCAGCACCTCGCGCGCGGCCTGCACCACGGCTTCGGCGGTGATGCCGAACTTGCGATAGTTGAGTAGCCCGGCGGGGGATCGCACCGCCAGGCCGTCCCAGAACTGTACGTGAGCCTCTCGACTCATACAGCTCCTATCGCCCAGCCGTGGCTCCGAGCGTCCAATGCGCGAACAGGGTCGGGCGCCGCGTTTTAAGACGCCGCAACCAATCCCATGCCCGCAGCTTGTGCGTGCGGAGTTTCTTGTATTTGCGCTGAGCCCACCGCACAATGAACGAATCCAGTGTACGCAAGGCCCCGCGAAGCGCAGAAGGTCGGAACCGCCCGTAGTAGCGAACCCAGCCCAGAAGCACGGGCTGCGTCCATCGAGCGACTTCGACAAGCTCAAGATCATTGCGACTGTGCAGTCGCCATCGACGCATTCGCAACCGCATCGACTTGGCCGCCTTGTCGCTTACCGCAGGCGCGAAACTGACGAACAGTGCCCCAGATCGACTCATTGAACTCCGAGGCCGAAAGCAGTAGCCCAGGAAATCAAAGCGTTGCACCGGATAGCTGCCGCGTCGGTTGTCGTCCTTGCAGCAGACGATTTTCGTCTTCTCCGGATGAAGCTGTAGTTTGCAAGCCTCAAGCCGGGCATCGAGCTCTGCTCGTAATTGCCTGGCCTGCGCCTCGCTCTTGCAGTGGCAAATGACATCGTCGGCGTAACGCTCAAACAGGATGCCGGGATGGCTCCGC
>JAYFRU010000195.1:0-6289 GCA_040946965.1 Burkholderia sp.
GGCGCTAAGACCATCGCTTTGAGCGACGGCACGCGCTTGACGTTCTCTAACCAGCTGTGAGGGCCCCGCGGCGCCGGCCTTGAGCCGGCGCCGCGGTATTTCCCGACGCAAGGAAGCGCGACGCGCCGCACCGGCTGGTGCGGCGCGTTTTCGCGCGCGCCGGCCGGGCTTGCCCGCCGCGCCGTCCGCCCTCGACGGTTCGCCAAGGCGTGCCGCGGCGTCGTTCAGCGCCGTTTCTTGCGCGGCTTGCGCTCGATCAGGCGCGCGGCCAGGAAGCGATGGTCGGCCGAGAACAGGCGCCGGTAGGTCTGCAGCACCGCGCCGACCGTGCCCAGCGCCGAGGCCGCCGCGATCAGGAACATGATCACGATCTGGTAGCGCACCGCCTGCAGGGGCGGCTGACCGGCCAGCACCTGGCCCGTCATCATGCCCGGCAGGCTGACGATGCCGACCACCGCCATCTGGTTCAGGGTCGGCAGCATGCCCGCGCGCACGGCCTGGCGCGCGGCATCCTGGGCCGCTTCCCAGCGCGTCGCGCCTAGCGCCAGCGCGGTCTCGATGCGGTCGCGCCGCGCGGTCAGTTCGCCCGTCATGCGCTCGACGCCGAGCCCGACGCCGGTCAGTGCATTGCCGAGGATCATGCCGAGGATCGGGATGGCGTATTGCGGCTCGTACCAGGGATGGATGCGGATCACCACGAACAGCCCGATCGCGCCGACCGCCCAGGATCCCGCCCAGATCGACACGATGCTGTCGACGCGCTGGCCCACGTAGGTGCGCTCGCCGCGCGCGGCGCCCGCGAAGCCGGCCACCACCGTCATCAGGATCATCAGCGGCAGCACCACGGTCCAGCTCGGATGGCCGAACACCCAGCCCAGCACGTAGCCGATCGCGAGTAACTGCACCACGGTGCGCACCGCGGCGATTGCCAGCTGGCGGCCCAGGCCCAGCGACAGCGCGAAGGACAGTGCGCCGTTGACCGCCACCAGCGCGGCCGCGATCGCCACGTCGCCGAGGCTCAGGTCCTGCAGCACCGGGCTCATCGCGCCACCTCTTCCTGGCGGCCGGGCCCGGCGGCGGTGTCGAGCACGCCGGCGCGCATCCTCACCTGGCGCGAGCCGATCCGGGCCGCCTGCGCGGGATCGTGCGAGACCCAGAGATAGGCGCGGGTCTCGGGCGCCGCCTCGAACCAGGCCGTCACCAGCGTCTCGACCGCGCGCGCCGATTCGGGGTCGAGCGCGGCGGTCGGCTCGTCGAGCAGCAGCACCTCGGGTTCGAGTTGCAGCACGCGCAGCAGCGCGGCTATCTGCGCCTCGCCGCCCGACAACTCGCTGGCGGCCTGGTCGATAAACTCGGCGGGGCGGCCGGCGCGTGTGGCGAGCTCGACCGCGCGGGCGCGATCGAAGCGCAGGTCGCGATAGACGGCCAGCGAATATGGGTAGCGCAGCAGGTCTTCGACGCTGCCGTCGTCGATGGCGGCGGGGCGCTGGCGCAGGTAGGCGACGCTGCGCCGGTAGTGCGTGATCGATGCGCGCGCAACCGGTGCGCCGCGCCAGAGCAGGGCGCCGCCGTCGATCGGGTCGAGCAGGGCGAGCGCGCGCAGGAACACGCTCTTGCCCGATCCCGATGGGCCGGTGACAGCAACGCGCATGCCCGCGGTGAGGAGAAAGTCGGTCGGTGCGACCAGCACCCTTTGCGAGACTGGGTCGCGACGGGTCAGGCCGCGGGCTTCGATCAGGCCGGCTGCTGTCATAAATGCAAGAAATGGTAAAGGGAGATGGACGCCTCCCGCGCGATGCCATAATACCGATAACCTCTTCGCAAGTCGTGTGGCTTGGTTTAGCGACCGACGTCTTGTCTCGATAAGAAAAACTGGAGCTCGGCATGACGCTTACCCGAGTCATCGGCAAATCGGCGGCCTGGATCATCGGCATCCTCGTGGTGCTGATCGCCGCGCTCGTCGTCTTCGTCCTCACGTTCGACTGGAACCGCGCGAGGCCGTATATCAACGAACGCGTCAGCACCGAGATCGGCCGGCCGTTCGCGATCCAGGGCGACCTCAAGGTCGGCTGGCGCCGCCCCTCCGACAAAACCGGCTGGCGCGCCTGGATACCCTGGCCGAGCTTCACCGCCAACGACATCGTGATCGGCAATCCCGACTGGACGAAATCCCCGCATTTCGCCACGCTCGATGCCGCCCATTTCGACCTCGCCGTGCTGCCCCTGCTCGCGCATCGCGTGGTGATCCCCTCGATTGATATCGTCAATCCCGCGCTCGACATCGAGCGGCTGGCCGACGGCCGCAACAACTGGACCTTTTCCTTCAAGCAGTCGGGCGAGCCGTCGACCTGGAAGGTGGAACTCCACGAGTTCGGCTTCGCCAAGGGCACAGTGAGCTATCGCGATGCGATCACCAAGGCCGACCTGAACGTCGCGATCGATACGCTCGGTCAGCCGATCCCGCTCGGCGAGGTGCTCAAGCAGCAGGAGGCCACCTCGCGGGCGGCCTCGGCGCAGCGCGTCGGCAAGGCCGGGGCGGCGCAGCTCGCGAAGAAGATCGAGGCGGCGTCGGCCGCAGCTGCGGCTTCTGCGGCGTCGGCTTCCTCCGCGTCGAGCGCTTCGGCGGTATCGACTGCGGCGGCTTCGACTGCCTCGGGGGCATCCGCCGGTGACGTGTCGGCAGGAGCCGCGTCGGCCTCGAGCAGCGCCTCGTCGGCCAGCGGCGCGGCCGCCACGCCGCCTGCGCCGACCTATGCCTTCGGCCTGGTGGTGAAGGGCCGCTACAAGCACGTGTCGATCGACGGCACCGGAAAGATCGGCGGCGTGCTCGCGGTGCGCGACGCGACCCGGCCGTTCCCGCTGCAGGCCGACATCAAGGCCGGCGACACGCGCCTGGCGATCGTCGGCATGCTGACCGACCCGATGCAACTGGCGGCCATCGACCGGCGGCTCTGGCTGCAGGGCACCAGCATGTCGCATCTGTACGCGCTGACGGGCGTCACGCTGCCCGACACGCCGCCCGCCACCGAAGGCCGGTTGATCGGCCAGTTCCGCTGCAACGGCAGCACCTTCCGCTACGAGAATTTCGACGGCCGGGTGGGCGGCAGCGACCTGCACGGCACGCTCAGCTACGCGCCGCGCCCGCTGCTGTCGGGCGAGCTGGTCTCGAACCTGCTGCAGTTCTCGGATCTCGCGTCGGTGGTGGGCGCCGACAGCGCGTCGAGCAAGCGCGCGCGGGGCGACACCACCAAGCAGCCGGCCGATCGCGTGCTGCCGGTCGAGACCTTCCGCACCGATCGCTGGAAGGCGCTCGACGCCGACGTGAAGTTCACGGGCCGCAAGCTGATCAAGGACAAGGACCTGCCGATCAGCGATCTCTACACCCACATCGTGATACAGGACGGCGTGCTTTCACTCACGCCGCTGCGCTTCGGCGTGGCCGGCGGCACGCTGTCCACCGAGGCGCGGCTGGACGGCAGCGGCACGCCCCTCAAGGGCCGCTTCTCGGTGGCCGCGCGGCACCTCAAGCTCAAGCAGCTGTTCCCGACCGCGAAGGTGATGCAGTCGGCCTTCGGCGAGATCAACGGCGCCGCCACCCTGGCGGCGTCGGGCAATTTGCCGGCCGCGCTGGCGGCCACCTCGACGGGCGAGGTCAAGGCGCTGGTCACGGACGGCGCGATCAGCCGGCTGCTGATGGAGGCGGCGGGGCTCAATGTCGCCAACGTGGTCTACGAGAAGCTGTCCGGCAATCGCGACGTGAAGATCAATTGCGCGGCGGTCGACTTCGTCGCCACCGACGGCATCCTGAACTCCAAGCTGTTCGCGCTCGATACCGATGACGCGGTGATTCGCGTCGACGGCAACGTGAACCTGCGCGACGAGGGCCTGGACCTGCAGATCCATCCGCAAACCAAGGGCTTCCGCGTGTTCTCGCTGCGTTCGCCGCTCTACGTGAAGGGCACCTTCAAGAACCCGAAGGTGGACGTCAATGTCGGCGCGCGGGCCTTGCGGGCCGGCGCGGCGGTTGGCCTGGGCATCCTCAACCCGTTCGCGGCGCTGATCCCGCTGATCGCGCCGAGCAACAATCGCGACGTGCCGTGCTCGGCACTGTTCTCCCCGCTCAATGCCTCGCCGCAGATGAAGAAGGCCGCCGCAGCGGGCGCCAAGCACTGAAGCGGGCACCGGCCTCGCGCGGGGACGCGAAGCTCGCGCGAGGCCGGCGCCATCGTGGTGGGGGCCGCCCTGTGCTCTCGACTCGCGAGAGGCGGGCCTGGCGATTGTCGGCCTTTGTCCGTCGTTTCCCGTGATGTGAAATAAGGGTCGAGGCCCCGTCCCGCTACGCCGTCCCGCCGGCTCCGCGATCCCGGCCGATTTTCCCTCCAGCCACCCGCCGACGGCACCGAGCACAGTGCGTCACCGAGACCTGCTAAAATATCCAGTTCCAGTTTACGTCAATCTACCACTTAACAGGCCACGCTGTGCTTTCTACCGCCAACATCACGATGCAATTCGGGCCCAAGCCCCTGTTCGAGAACATCTCGGTCAAGTTCGGGGAGGGCAACCGCTATGGGCTGATTGGCGCGAACGGCTGCGGCAAGTCGACCTTCATGAAGATCCTCGGCGGCGACCTCGACTCCAGCGCCGGCAATGTCGTGCTGGAGCCGAACATCCGCCTGGGCAGGCTGCGCCAGGATCAGTTCGCCTACGAGGACGTGCGCGTGCTGGACGTGGTGATGCAGGGTCACACGGAAATGTGGGCGGCCATGACCGAGCGCGACGCGATTTACGCGAATCCGGAAGCCACCGACGACGACTACATGCACGCGGCCGAGCTGGAGGCGAAGTTCGCCGAGTTCGGCGGCTACGACGCCGAGGCACGCGCGGGCTCGCTGCTGCTGGGCATCGGCATCGACGAAAAACTGCACAACGGCACCATGAGCGAAGTGGCGCCGGGCTGGAAGCTGCGCGTGCTACTGGCGCAGGCGCTGTTCTCCAAGCCGGACGTGCTGCTGCTGGACGAACCGACCAACAACCTCGACATCAACTCGATCCGTTGGCTGGAAGACACGCTCAACCAGTACAACTCGACAATGATCATCATCTCGCACGATCGACACTTCCTGAATTCGGTCTGCACCCACATGGCGGACATGGATTTCGGCACGCTGAAGGTCTGGCCGGGCAACTACGACGACTACATGCTCGCCTCGGCGCAGGCCCGCGAGCGCCAGGCCAACGCGAACGCGCGCGCCAAGGAGCGCGTGGCCGAACTGCAGGACTTCGTGCGCCGCTTCTCGGCGAACAAGTCCAAGGCGCGCCAGGCCACCAGCCGCGCCAAGCAGATCGACAAGATCAAGATCGAGGAATTCAAGCCCACGTCGCGCCAGAACCCGTTCATCCGCTTTGAGTTCGAGAAGAAGCTGCATAACATCGCGGTGGTGGCGGACGAGGCGACCAAGAAGTACGAGCGCACCATCTTCAGCAACGTCAACCTGGCGGTGCAGCCGGGCGAGCGTATCGCCATCATCGGCGAGAACGGCGCGGGCAAGACCACGCTGCTGCGCGCGCTGCTCGGCAATCTCGCGCTCGATCACGGCAGCGTCAAGTGGGCCGAGAACGCGAACGTCGGCTACATGCCGCAGGACACCTACGAGGAGTTCCCGGACGACGTCACGCTGATGGACTGGATCGACAACTACCGCAAGGAAGGCGACGACGAGACCATGGTGCGCGGCACGCTGGGCCGCCTGCTGTTCTCGGCCGACGACATCAAGAAGTCGGTGAAGGTGCTGTCGGGCGGCGAGAAGGGCCGCATGATCTGGGGCAAGCTGATGCTGGGCCGCCACAACGTGCTGCTGATGGACGAGCCGACCAACCACATGGACATGGAGTCGATCGAGTCGCTGCAGATCGCGCTCGAGCAGTTCGAGGGCACGCTGATTTTCGTCTCGCACGACCGCGAGTTCGTGAGCGGCCTGGCCAATCGCATCATCGAGGTGCGCACCAACGGCACGCTGAACGACTTCGGCGGCAACTACGAGGACTTCCTGGCGACGCAGGAAAAGGCGTAATTGTCTCGAGGCCCCCGTTCATGGGTTCCGATTGTCCCGTTGGGACAAGTCGGGCAGGAGTAGGCGCGATCTGCCGTTGAACGAAGGGGGCCTGGCTGCGGGCCGAGAAAAGGCTGACACCGACGACTGGTCGGTGTCGCCTTTTTCCGTGCGCCCGGCTGGGCGCACACACTTGGAGGTGAAAGTCCTCTACACGCCCGACAAGGGGAAGTGTTAGC
>JAYFRU010000196.1:0-6280 GCA_040946965.1 Burkholderia sp.
CGTTGCTCCGGTGCCCAAGGTTAACCGCTCGCCGCGAAAGTAAACAGCCCCCTCACGGGGAATTTGAACTGGCCTCTTAGATGGCCAGGCGCTTGCGACCCTTCGCACGACGTGCGTTGATGACCTTGCGGCCACCCGCCGTCTTCATGCGGACGCGGAAACCATGGGTACGCTTGCGACGCGTGACGGAAGGTTGGTAGGTACGTTTCATGTTGCTCTCACTTTAACGAGAATATCGGTAATCAGGGACCGCGTGCCCGATCCTTCAGGCCACCGGGCGAACGCAATCGCCGAAAATTTAGGATTGGTTTTCGCGGAACCTGTTATTTAAACCGTTTTCCTGTGGACGGTCAATACTTTAGGCCCTACCTCGGCCCCATTTCCGAGCCCGGCCCCACGATCCTGTGCCCACCCGGCCGATCGACCCACCCCTGTGGATAACTCCCGCGACTCGCATTTTTGGCGGTAGAATCTCGCCTTATCTCCAGCAATCCCGCACGCCGCTCCGGCTCGTCCTGTGCCCGAAACTCTTGTGGCACCAGCCTCCGGAGCATGCTCGCTCGGCCGCACCGGGCCTTGTTGCCGATCCGCGACAAGGGCGGCCTCGTGCCGCTGTGCAACCCAAGAACGACAGCAACTCAATGAACGAATTCTGGCAACACTGTTCCGCCCTGCTGGAGCGTGAATTGACGCCCCAGCAGTACGTGACGTGGATAAAACCGCTGGCGCCGGTAGCCTTCGACGCCGCCGCGCACACCTTGTCCATTGCCGCCCCCAACCGCTTCAAGCTCGACTGGGTGAAGAGCCAGTTCTCGGGCCGGATATCCGATCTGGCCCGCGATTTCTGGAACGCGCCGATCGACGTGCAGTTCGTGCTCGACCCGAAGGCCGGCGCGCGCAGCGCCGCGCCTGCGGTCGCGCCGCGCCCGTCGGTGGCCGCCCCGGTGCAGCAAGCCGCGCCGAACCCGGCCGTGGCCGCCGCGCTGAACGCCGACGACGCCGCCGATCTTGACCTGCCCAGCCTGACCGCCCACGAGGCGGCCGCCGGCCGCCGCACCTGGCGGCCCGGCGCGAACGCGCCGACCGGCGGCGACGCGGCCGACTCGACCTACGAGCGCTCCAAGCTGAACCCGGTCCTGACCTTCGACAATTTCGTCACCGGCAAGGCCAACCAGCTGGCGCGCGCTGCGGCCATCCAGGTGGCCGACAACCCGGGCGTGTCCTACAACCCGCTGTTCCTGTACGGCGGCGTGGGCTTGGGCAAGACCCACCTGATCCACGCGATCGGCAACCAGCTGCTGCTCGACAAGGCCGGCGCGCGAATCCGCTACATCCATGCCGAGCAATACGTGTCGGACGTGGTGAAGGCCTACCAACGCAAGGCCTTCGACGATTTCAAGCGCTATTACCACTCGCTGGACCTGCTGCTGATCGACGACATCCAGTTCTTCTCGGGCAAGTCGCGCACGCAGGAGGAATTCTTCTACGCCTTCGAGGCGCTGGTCGCCAACAAGGCGCAAGTGATCATCACCAGCGATACCTACCCGAAGGAAATCTCGGGCATCGACGATCGCCTGATCTCGCGCTTCGATTCCGGCCTGACGGTGGCGATCGAGCCGCCCGAGCTGGAAATGCGCGTGGCGATCCTGATGCGCAAGGCGCAATCGGAAGGCGTGAACCTGTCCGAGGACGTGGCCTTCTTCGTGGCCAAGCACCTGCGCTCGAACGTGCGCGAGCTGGAAGGCGCGCTGCGCAAGATCCTCGCGTATTCGAAGTTCCATGGCCGCGAGATCACCATCGAGCTGACCAAGGAAGCGCTGAAGGACCTGCTGACGGTGCAGAACCGGCAGATCTCGGTCGAGAACATCCAGAAGACCGTCGCCGACTTCTACAACATCAAGGTCGCCGACATGTACTCGAAGAAGCGGCCCGCCAATATCGCGCGGCCGCGCCAGATCGCCATGTACCTGGCCAAGGAATTGACGCAGAAGAGCCTGCCCGAGATCGGCGAGCTGTTCGGCGGGCGCGACCACACCACCGTGTTGCACGCGGTGCGCAAGATCGCCGACGAACGCAGCAAGAATGCCCAGTTGAACCATGAGCTGCACGTGTTGGAACAGACGCTGAAGGGATAAATGCCGCGCGCATGGCGAATCCTGGCAGGACTCGCGCGCGCGCGATGCGCGATGCGATGAATACGCCGATCCGGGTGAATTTAAAAGGGGCGGTTCTGTTTTGAGGCACAATACAGGTTTGTGACCGCCCGGGCGGCGGGTAGACAGCGGCCCGCCGGGCGGGCTTGCGTGGCTTGCAGGCCGTTAATTCAACGAAGGAACTCTATGCAACTGGTCAAGACCGAACGAGACACCCTCCTCAGGCCGCTGCAAACCGTAAGCGGTATCGTCGAACGCCGCCATACGCTGCCGATCCTCGCGAACCTGCTGATCACGAAGACGGGTTCCGACGTATCGTTCCTGTCGACCGACCTCGAACTGCAGATCACCACGCGCGCCGATTTCGGCGTGGGCGGCGAGCAGGTTGCGACCACGGTGGCTGCCCGCAAGCTGCTAGACATCCTGCGCGCGATGCCTGACGAGCAAGTGACGCTGTCGCTGGCCGACAAGCGCCTGACCGTGCAATCCGGCAAGAGCCGCTTCGCCCTGCAGACGCTGGCCGCCGACGAGTTCCCGACGGTCGCCCAGTCGAAGGATTTCGGCGCGAGCCTGGCGGTGCCGCAGAAGGCCTTCCGCCAGTTGCTCGGCATGGTGTACTTCGCGATGGCGCAGCAGGACATCCGCTACTACCTGAACGGCATGCTGCTGGTGGTGGACGGCGATCAGCTGATGGCCGTGGCCACCGACGGCCACCGCCTGGCCTACTCCTCGATGAAGATCGAGGGCGGCGCCTTCCCGCGCCAGGAAGTGATCGTGCCGCGCAAGACGATTCTCGAGCTGCAACGCCTGCTCGAGGACATCGACGACACGGTCAAGATCGACATCGCGCAGACGCAGGCCAAGTTCACCTTCGGCCAGGTCGAGCTGATGTCGAAGCTGGTGGAGGGCAAGTTCCCCGACTTCCAGCGCGTGATCCCGAAGGCGCACAAGAACACCTTCACGATCGGCCGCGAGGAACTGCAGCGTTCGCTGCAGCGCGCCGCCATCCTGACCTCGGACAAGTTCAAGGGCGTGCGCTGCATCATCGCCCCGAGCCAGCTAAAGATCATGTCCACCAATGCCGACCAGGAAGAGGCGCAGGAAGAACTCGAGATCGCCTACCAGGGCGATACGGTGGACATCGGCTTCAACGTCACCTACCTGCTCGACGTGCTCGCCAACCTCAAGGTAGACAACATCGAGGTGAGCCTGGGCGACGCCAGCTCGAGCGCGCTGATCACCGTTCCCGAGAACGACGAATTCAAGTACGTGGTGATGCCGATGCGCATCTGAGGCATTCGACACACCGGACACACCAAGGGGCGCCACGCCCCTTTGGCGTTTTTATGGCACAGACGGGCTCGCACCCGGCAGCCGATTCGCGACTGTTTTCCCTCCCATTTCGTACCCCGAAGCGGCGAGACCGCACCGCGAAACAGCCATCACGAGCCCCGTTTGCCCGCAAGCAGGACCCGGCCGCAGCACTTCAGGCGGCCAGCAGAACCGGAAGACATCCATGACTGAACAGCACAACTCGCAACCCGACAACAGCAGCTATGGCGCCTCGTCGATCCAGATCCTCGAGGGTCTGGAAGCGGTCCGCAAGCGTCCCGGGATGTACATCGGCGACACATCGGATGGAACTGGTCTGCACCACCTCGTGTTCGAAGTGCTCGACAACTCGATCGACGAGGCCCTGGCGGGTTACTGCAACGACATCCACGTCACGATCCACGCCGACAACTCGATCTCCATCACCGATAACGGCCGGGGCATCCCGACCGACGTGAAGATGGACGACAAGCACGAGCCCAAGCGCAGCGCTGCGGAAATCGTGATGACCGAGCTGCACGCCGGCGGCAAGTTCGACCAGAACAGCTACAAGGTGTCGGGCGGCCTGCACGGGGTGGGCGTGTCCTGCGTGAACGCGCTGTCGAGCTGGCTGCGGCTGATGGTGAAGCGCAATGGCAAGAAACATTTCATGGAGTTCCATCGCGGCGTGGCGCAGGACCGCGTGCTGGAGAAGCGCGACGGCGTGGAAGTGTCGCCGATGGCCGTCACGGGCGATACCGAGAACCGCGGCACCGAAGTGCACTTCATGGCCGATCCGACCATCTTCGGCACGGTCGAGTATCACTACGACATCCTGGCCAAGCGCATTCGCGAACTGTCGTTCCTGAATAACGGCGTGCGGATCCGCCTGACCGACCAGCGCTCGGGCAAGGAAGACGATTTCGCCTTCGTGGGCGGCGTGAAGGGCTTCGTCGAGTACATCAACAAGACCAAGACCGTGCTGCACCCGACGATCTTCCACATCATCGGCGAGAAGGATGGCGTAGGCGTGGAAGTGGCAATGCAGTGGAACGACAGCTACAACGAGAACGTGCTGTGTTTCACCAACAATATTCCGCAGCGGGATGGCGGCACTCACCTCACGGGCTTGCGCGCGGCGATGACGCGCGTGATCAACAAGTACATCGTCGATAACGATATCGCCAAGAAGGCCAAGGTGGAGACCTCGGGCGACGACATGCGCGAAGGGCTGTCCTGCGTCCTGTCGGTGAAGGTGCCGGAGCCGAAGTTCAGCTCGCAGACCAAGGACAAGCTGGTGTCGTCGGAAGTGCGGGCGCCGGTCGAGGAAGTGGTAGCGAAGGCACTGGAAGGGTTCCTGCTCGAAACGCCGAACGACGCCAAGATCATCTGCAGCAAGATCGTCGAGGCGGCCCGGGCGCGCGATGCGGCCCGCAAGGCGCGCGAGATGACGCGACGCAAGGGCGTGCTGGATGGGGTCGGGCTGCCGGGCAAGCTGGCGGACTGCCAGGAGAAGGATCCGGCCAAGTGCGAGATCTACATCGTCGAGGGTGACTCGGCAGGTGGCTCGGCCAAGCAAGGGCGGGATCGGAAGTTCCAGGCGATCCTGCCGCTGCGCGGCAAGGTGCTGAACGTCGAGAAGGCGCGGTATGACAAGTTGCTGTCGTCGGAGCAGATCGTCACGCTGGTGACGGCACTGGGTTGCGGGATCGGCAAGGAGGATTACAACCTCGAGAAGCTGCGCTATCACCGCATCATCATCATGACCGACGCGGACGTGGATGGTGCGCATATCCGGACGCTGCTGCTCACGTTCCTCTATCGCCAGATGCCGGACATGATCGAGCGCGGGTATGTGTATATCGCCCAGCCGCCGCTGTTCAAGATCAAGGCGGGTAAGGACGAGCGGTATCTGAAGGATGAGAGCGAGCTGAACGCGCATATGCTGCGGCTGGCGTTGCAGGGCTCGGAGCTGCAGCCGGGTAGCGGCGCGGATGCGATTTCGGGTGAAGCGCTCGGGGCGCTGACTCGGTCGTATTTGCTGTCGCGGGCGGTGGTCGAGCGCTTGGGGCGCTTGTATGACCCGGCGGCGCTCGAAGCGGTGATGGATGGGGTGGCGATTGATCTTGCCGGCGAGGAAGCGGCGGTGAAGTCGGCAAGCGCGCTGCAGGCGGCGATGCTGGCAAGCGACGCGATGAAGAATGAAGTGCGCGTGATTCCGACTTATGACGAAATTCGCGAACACTGGTCGCTGCGAATCGAGCGGCCGCATCACGGGAATGTGCGGGTTTCGGTGATCGACGAGGAGTTTTTGCTGACGGCTGACTATAAGCAGCTGGTCAGCACCGCCGATACGTTCAAGGATTTGATCGGGGAAGGGGCGCTTATCAAGCGCGGGGAACGTTCGCAAGCGGTGAAGGATTTCAAGGGCGCGATGCAGTGGCTGATGGCTGATGCGGAGCGCAATGTCTCCAAGCAGCGCTATAAGGGGCTGGGGGAGATGAATCCCGAGCAGCTTTGGGAGACGACCATGGATCCGAATGTGCGGCGCTTGCTGCGTGTGCAGATCGAAGATGCGATTGCTGCGGATGGGATCTTCACGACGCTGATGGGGGATGAGGTGGAGCCGCGGCGGGCTTTCATCGAGTCTAATGCGCTTAGGGCGGGGAATATTGATGTTTGAGGTTGATTATTAAGTAATTCGTAAATCATGACAACGGAAACGGCCGTCGTGCGTTATAGGGAAACGCTGATTTATTCGGCTCGGCGGTCATCGCTGGCGTAGCTGAGGACGTTATAGAAGGCAGCTCACGGAA
>JAYFRU010000197.1:0-6251 GCA_040946965.1 Burkholderia sp.
AGGTCCATCCCGCCGATATTCGGCAGCACGCGGCGCAGCGGATTGAGCAGCGGGGCGGTCAGCGGGAACAGGATCGCCATGGCCGGCGAGCGCGGGTTCAGCCACGACAGCAGCGCCATCAGGATCGTCATCCACAGCACCAGGTTGAGCGCCCATTTGGCGATGGTCAGCAGAGCGACGATCACGATGGTCGGCAGGATCGACAGCACGTCCATGCCGGCCAGCGACATCATCAGCACCACATAGACGAAGGCGGTCAGCAGCGCGGCCACCACGCTCGCCCAGTCGATGCCGCGCGTGCCGGTGATGACGCGGCGCAGCGGCAGCACGATCCAGTTGGTCGCCTGCAGCACGGCCTGTGTGACGGGGTTGTACGGCGGCACGCGCACCGCCGGCATCCAGGCGCGCAGCAGCAGGGCGGCGCCGAACAGCGTGAATACGGTATTGAGCAGAAAGCGGGCGATCTCGCCGAGCATCGTTGGAATCCTTGTCTGACAGTCGGGTAGCGTGCGGCCACCGTATCGTGGCGGCATGCATCGAGCGTCACCTTATCACGGCTCGCGGTGCCCGGGGGCAGCCTGCGCGAGCCGCCGTTCGAGCAGGGCGTTCACGCCCCGTTCGACCGCGTCGAGTCCGGCCGGGCGGCGTTGCGCGGCGCCTGGCCAACTCGACGGCGCGGCGCGTCATCAGCGCGTAGAGCGTGGCGTGATCGCCGCCCATCCCGTCGAGCAGGGCAAGTTGGCGCTCGACGATACCAGCATCGCCGCGCGAGACCGGGCCGGCCAGCGCGTTGGCGAGCCCCTTCTCGCGCGCGGTCTCGACGGTGCCGGACAGCATCGGCAGCAGGGCGCGCAAGGCTTCCTCCTCGTCCATGCCCAGTGTCCGTCATAGCGCGACGGCTTCGGCCAGGCCGCACAGCACGAAGCTCGCCGCATAGTTGGCGGCCGCGTGATAACGCATCCGGCTGCCGGCCGGAATCGACAGCGGATGGCAGCCCAGTGCGCCGCTCAACGCCTCCAGCACCGGGCGCAGGCTGCCGCCCGCCTTGATGGTCACGGAACAGCCTTCGATCCGGGCGAGATCGGCGTCGCCGCCGCTAAATAGATAGAGCGGGTGGAAGCCGCCAGTCTGCACGCCCTGCTCGGCGGTCGGTGCCAGCAAGTCGACGCTCGATGCACCGCTGCAATGCACCAGCGCCTGGCTTGGTGCGCGCACCGGATCGAAACGTAGCGAGGCGGCCACCGGCCCGATGCCGTCGTCGGACACGGTCACGAACACCAGGTCGGCAGCGTCGACCACGGCCTGCGCGCTCTCGACGGTCGCGCAGCCGTCGATCTGCGCGGCCAGCGCCTGAGCCGGGGCGGGCGAGCGGCTCGCTACCGCCACCACCGGGTAAGCGGCCTGGGCGAAGCGCCGTGCCAGGCAGCGGCCAAGACGGCCGGCACCGATGAAACCGAGACGGGGAACGGGCGAAAGTGACATGACGAGGCGCGCAAGATCGGCAAGCCGTCAGTATCCCGTATTTGCGTCGCCAGCCGAGGATCGCGGCCGAAACCCCGGCCGCGCCCGCGCAGGCCGTCCGATTGGTGCCGAATCGGCCGGTAATTTGTAATCAACCATTACCCTGAGCGGGCGCCGTTCGGCTATGTCTATCGGAAATCCTGACCGATTTGCCGGGTCGATCGAGAGCGCGAAGCCCGCCCGGCGCACCACGCGGGCCGGCTCGCGCCGCGAAAAGCCCCGCCGGGCGTGGCGCGAGGGCGGAACGCAATTGCAATTTGCAACAAATGCGCTTGGTCCGCAGGAGGCGATTTCGCTACATTGGAGTCCATACAACAGCGCATTCCTTGCTGTTCATGTGGCCGGCCAACTTGACGTGCCGCCAGGAGAATCGAAGTGAAAAAGCTCATTCCATTCGTTGCAGCCGCCGCTCTCGGCCTCGGGGTCGCGAGCGTCGTCCAGGCTCACGTTTCGATCGGCGTCGGTATCGGCCTGCCGATCGCCCCGGCTTATCCGGTCTATGCCGCGCCGCCCCCGATGGTCTACGCGCCGCCTCCGCCGGTCGTCTATGCTCCGGCGCCGGCCTACTACGCACCGCCGCCGGTGGTCGTTGGCGGCTACTACGGCCGCCCGTACTGGCACCACTATCACGGCTATTACGGCTGCGGTTATTACGGCCGTCGCTGGTAAGCCCGCGCGCGCTCGATGCGCGTGAACACGGCGCGACACGGGAAACCGTGTCGCGCCGTTTGCTTTTTCGGGCGCGCGGATCAGGCGCCGGCGTGCACGATCAGGTCGCGGTAACCGCCGACGATCACGCTACAGGAGAAGTAGGCAAACAGCAGGGCCGACACCACGTGGCAGGCGCGCATCAGCCCTGCGCCGGCGCGCTTGCGGCCCTGGCTGGCGAGCCCGCAGAGAAACAGCGTCCAGGCCAGACTGCCGAGGAAGAAGCCGCTCAGGAACACCGAGGCGGTGGCGGGTGTGGTGGCGCCGGCCTTGGCGATCAGCGCGCCGCCGACGGCGGCGAACCACAGGATCGCAGAAGGCGAGGACATCGCCAGCAGCATGCCGCGCAGGAAACTGCGCGGCATGCTGGCCTGGGGAGCCGTGCTACCGGTGCCATCGCCGCCTGCCGTGGCCGGCGGTGGGAACAGCGCTTCGCGCGCCATCTTCCAGGTCAGATAGAGCAACATGGTGCCGCCGCCGAGCCAGACCACCCAACGCACCGCTTCGAACTGCAGCAGCACGGCCATCCCGGCCAGCGCGAGCGCGACATAGACGAGATCGCCGAAGCAGGAGCCGAGGCCGAGCCAGAAGCCGGGCTTGAAGCCGTGCGAGAGCGTCAGCGAGAGGATCGCGACGTTGACCAGGCCGATGTCCAGACACAGGGACAGCGCCAGGGAAAAACCGTCGGACAGCATCGAGGCGGAAGGAGGCAGCATCGTCATTCGGAAATCACGTGTGGATCGAGGCCAGGAGCGGAGCCGGAGCCGCTCACCAGCCGGCGAGAGCGGCCCTGTCGCGGCTTGCTTGTCATCAGGCGCGCATCGCGAGGATCACGCGATGAAGCGGGCCGGCGCCGGATAGCAAGAGGGCCGGCCCTCGGGATACCCGGGGAAGATCAGGACAGCCCGATCTCGTTCCAGAGCGTATCGACGCGCGCCTTGACGGCGGCGCCCATCTCGATCGGCCGGCCCCATTCGCGCTGCGTCTCGCCGGGCCATTTGTTGGTGGCGTCCAGCCCCATCTTCGAGCCGAGGCCGGCCACCGGCGAGGCGAAATCGAGGTAGTCGATCGGCGTGTTGTCGACCAGCACGGTATCGCGCACGGGGTCGACGCGCGTGTTGATCGCCCAGATCACTTCCTTCCAGTCGCGGATATTGACGTCCTCGTCCACCACCACGATGAACTTCGTATACATGAACTGGCGCAGGAAGCTCCAGACGCCGAACATCACGCGCTTGGCATGGCCGGCGTAGCTCTTCTTCATCTGCACGATCGCCATCCGGTAGCTGCATCCCTCCGGCGGCAGGTAGAAGTCGGTGATCTCGGCGAACTGCTTCTGCAGCAGCGGCACGAACACCTCGTTGAGCGCCACGCCGAGCATCGCCGGTTCGTCGGGCGGTTTGCCGGTATAGGTCGAATGGAAGATGGCGTCGCGACGCATCGTGATGCGCTCGACGGTGAACACCGGAAACCACTCCTGTTCGTTGTAATAGCCGGTGTGATCGCCGTAAGGGCCTTCCAGCGCATGTTCATAGGCCGCCGCGCCGCGCGTGCCGCTCGGGCGCGCCGTCCGGCGCCGGCTCGGGCGCGCCGTCCTGCGGATAGATGAAGCCTTCCAGCACGATCTCGGCGCGCGCCGGCACCTGCAGGCCGTCTACGCCGGGCGTCAGGCACTTGGCGAGCTCGGTGCGGGCGCCGCGCAGCAGGCCGGCGAACTGGTATTCGGACAGCGTGTCGGGCGCCGGCGCCACCGCGCCGAGCGTGGTGGCCGGATCGGCGCCGAGCACCACGGCCACCGGATAGGGCTTGCCGGGATTGGCCAGCGCGAACTCGCGGAAGTCGAGCGCGCCGCCGCGATGGGCGAGCCAGCGCATGATCAGTTTGTTGCGTCCGATCAGCTGCTGGCGATAGATGCCGAGGTTCTGCCGCGTCTTGTTCGGGCCGCGCGTGACGGTCCGCCCCCAGGTGAGCAGCGGGCCGGCGTCGCCGGGCCAGCAGGTCTGGATCGGCAGCTTGTTCAGGTCGACATCCTGGCCTTCCCAGACGATCTCCTGGCACGGCGGCGAGGACACCGTCTTGGGCGCCATGTCCCACACGGCCTTGGCCAGCGACAGCAGCTTGCCGGCATCGGCCAGGCGCTTGGGCGGGTCCGGCTCCTTCAGGGCCGACAGCAGATGGCCGACCTCGCGCAGCGAGGTGAGGGCGCTGTCGTCGTCGGCGTGTTCGGCGCCGACACCCATACCGAGTACGACACGGCGCGGCGTGCCGAACAGGTTGCCGAGCACCGGAAACCGATAGCCGGTGGGTGGGTCGAAGAGCAGCGCCGGGCCGCCGGCGCGCAATACCCGGTCGCACAGCTCGGTCATTTCGAGCACCGGCGACACCGGCTGGGTGACGCGGCGCAGTTCGCCGATGCCTTCGAGGCGCTGGGTGAAATCGCGTAAGTCTTTGTATTTCATGAGAATATTTTCCGGATCCGAAGGCGCCGGCGGTGCAGGAGGCAGGCGCCGGGCGCCGGGCGCCACAGATCGAGCACCGATTCTACCCGCCGACGCGCGTGAACGAATGTGTCCCGAAAATTTGTGAAGCGTCCGTGAAAGCCAGACGGCACGCGGCTTTTCGATCTGGGCCGT
The DNA here is from genome assembly GCA_040946965.1 of Burkholderia sp. Classification (GTDB taxonomy): domain Bacteria; phylum Pseudomonadota; class Gammaproteobacteria; order Burkholderiales; family Burkholderiaceae; genus Burkholderia. Next base: position 4,863 of record JAYFRU010000197.1, read on the forward strand.
AATAAATAATTACTTTTTGTTATGATTCCGGAGTTTTATAGTGTTGACGATCTATAAAACCCTCCCTAGAATCCGCTCACATTGATCGCCGGGCCCTGGCAGCCAGCCAGTCTGTTCCGGTTCCTCAGACGCTCCGCGTCGCCGTCCGCCGCGACCTGCACGGCATATGACGGATGTAGTCGTCCTAGCCAGCGCCTTCACGACGCTGGTTTTTTGCGTGGGAGCCACCGCGCGTCAGCCTGCCCGCCGGCGCGTCAGCCTGCCCGCCGGGCGCTAAAGCAATCCGCCGTGGTCCCCGAACGGTACACATACCGTTTCTCCGATGTCGCCGCCCCGTCCGGGCGAGCGGTGTCCTGATTCCGCAGCCACGCGTCCTTCTCGTTTTGAGTCGAGCGAGCCGCACGAGTCATGTTCATGGGAGATCTGAATGAACGCTTGGTTATCGTGGCGTCCCACCGAACGGCATGCGCAGCTGCTGCGCGAAGTGCTGCGTCGCGGGACGCGTGTCAGCCACCATCTATTCAGCGTGGTCGGCGGCCTGGCCGTCGTCACTGCGTTCGCGCTCTGGATGATGCCGAACGCCTGCGGCACGCTCGCCGCGAAGCTGATGCCTGTGCTGTCGGCCGCCGTCAAGGCCGGCCCGGCCCGGCTGCTGTCCGGGCACCCGCTGCCCGCCTTCGGTCCCGGGAATGCCGACGAGGACCTCGACGCCGACGGCCGCATCTCGCCAGTCTCGTACACCACCACGGGTGAGGCCGGCGGCAACGCGGTCGACACCGCTGCCGACGCCGCCGCTGCCGATGCGGCTCACAACGGCCAGTCGCCGGTCACCCTGGCCAAGCTGATCCCGTTGCAGCGCGTCGCCCTCGACGCCCGCAGCGACCGCGTCTTCACCAGCCGCGAGCAGTCGCTGGTCGCCAGTTACCTGGCGCGTCGTTATCACGTCGCGCAGGAGCCCGTCGGCCGCCTGGTCACGGCCGCCTTCCAGACCGGCCACGATATCGGCCTGGACCCGCTGCTGCTGCTGTCGGTGATGGCGATCGAGTCGGGTTTCAATCCCTACGCGGAAAGCGGCGTCGGCGCGCAAGGGCTGATGCAGGTGATGTCGAAGATCCATTCCGACAAGTTCGAATATGCGGGCGGCACCGATGCGGCGCTGCGTCCGGTGGTGAACATCCAGGTCGGCGCGCTGGTGCTGAAGGACTGCATCGCGCGCGGCGGCTCGCTGGCCGGCGGCCTGCGCCTCTACAACGGCGTGACGGGCCCCGACGACGGCGGCTACAGCGCCAAGGTGACGGCCGAGCGCGGCCGCCTGCGCGATGTCGCGCGCGGCCGCAACGTGTCGATCTATGCGCCGCTGCTGCCCACGCCGGTGACCACCACCGCCTC
>JAYFRU010000198.1:0-6227 GCA_040946965.1 Burkholderia sp.
GCTTGAAGATCCTCACTTGCATGCTGCCTCGAATCTGAAAAATAGCGTTTCCCCATCACACTTTTCCGCGAAGACCCATTTCATGATGCACGACCGGGGTCAGACGAAACGGATGGTTTGGTCGCTCGCCACACGGGTCGGCCTGTCGATCTCCCTGTTCCTGTTCATCCTGTTCGCGAACTGGATGGGCTGAATCCACTCGACCGGCATCCCGCTCGGCCGCTGAGGCGACATCCCTCGCCGGGGGCAGGCATCGCCTGCCCCATCCCGCCGCGCTGCCGATCAGGACAGCCAGTACACCACCACGTAGAGCCCCAGCCACACCACGTCGGCGAAGTGCCAGTACCAGGCCGCGCCCTCGAAGGCGAAATGGTGATCGAGGCTGAAATGCCCGCGCAGCATCCGCACCAGCACCACCGTCAGCATGGTGCCGCCGAGGAACACGTGGAAACCGTGGAAACCCGTCAGCAGGAAGAAGGTCGAGCCGTAGACGCCCGAGGCCAGCGTCAGGTTCAGCTCGTGATAGGCGTGGAAATACTCGAAGCCCTGCAGGAACAGGAAGGACACGCCGAGCACGATGGTGGTCGCCAGCCAGGCAATCGCCTTGCGGCGGTGGTTCTCGCGCAGCGCATGGTGCGAGACCGTCAGCGTCGCGCCCGAGGTCAGCAGCAGCGCGGTGTTGATGGTCGGCACCGGCCACGGGCCCATGGTGCGGAAGTGCCCGGCCAGCGCCGCCGGCCCCTCGTTGGGCCAGACCGCGCTGAAGTCCGGACAGATCAGCCGGTAGTCCAGGCTGCCGAGCTGATGTATGGCGATCTCGCGGGCATAGAACAGCGCCCCGAAGAAAGCACCGAAGAACATTACCTCGGAGAAGATGAACCAGCTCATGCTCCAGCGATACGACTTGTCGACGCGCTGGCCGTACATGCCGCCTTCCGATTCGGAAATCGCGTCGCCGAACCAGTGGTACAGCACGAACAGCACCCACAGCAAGCCGAGCACCACAGTGATCGGCGCCCAGCCGTGGCCGTTGATCCAGAGCGCCACCGAACCGAGCATGACGAGCAGGCCGAGCGCCGCGCTGATCGGATGCCGTGACGGATGCGGCACGAAGTAGTACGGAATTTCGTTATGACCGCTCATGCTTGATTCTCCATTTCAGTCCTGTTGTTTCCGGAATGCTCCGGACCGCCTCGCCGCCATCCTGTCGTCCCGCTAGCCGACCACCGCATGCACCACCAGCAGCAGCACGCCGATGAACAGCGCCGCCGCGATCAAGGCCGCCAGCAGCACGTGCAGCGGGTTGAGCGATTGCGCGTCCGCCTCGAGATCGCTGCGCTTGCGCACGCCGAAGAACGACCACATCACCGCCTTCAGGGTCTTGCCGATCGAGTCTTGCGCCATAACGTCTCCCGCCTGCCTTCGTGACCGCACTCGCTCACACGCCCGACCTGGCCGGCGCACCCGCCGCCGGAGCCGGCGTATTCAGTTCGAAGAACGTGTAGGACAGCGTGATGGTCTTCACGTCCTTCGGCAGCGCCGGGTCGATCACGAACACCACCGGCATCCGTCGCGACTCGTTCGCCTTCGGCGTCTGCTGCGTGAAACAGAAACATTCGATCTTCTTGAAATACTCGGTCGCCTGCTTCGGCGCATAGCTGGGGATCGCCTGCGCCACCACCGAGCGATTCTGGCCGTTGGTGACGTCGTAGACCACCGTCATCACCTCGCCGGGATGCACGTCGAGGCTGCGCTGCTCCGGCCGGAAGCCGAGTGGGCCGCGCGCATTGGCGTCGAGCTCGACCGAGATGATGCGGCTCATGTCGACCTGCGTATTGCGCGCCTCGCGCGCGCTGACGTCGCGCTGCACCAGGTTGTTGATGCCGGTGACCTGGCAGATCGCGCGATAGATCGGCACCAGGGCGAAACCGAATCCGAACATCAGGGCTGCCACCACCACGAGCTTGAGCAGCATCGCGCGGTTGAACAGGCTGTCGGCATCGGCAAGCGGTTTCGATATGGTGAGGAATCCTCTCCGTCAGGCGATTACGTCGGCGTCATGAGGTCGAAGCGATCCACTGGTTGACGACGGCGATGGTGAAGAAGGCAGCGACCACGGCCAGCAGGATCAGGCCGAGACGCCGGTTGCCCGCGCGGATCTGCGCGGGGGTGCGTGCTGCCGGGCTACGGTTGCGGTTCATCGGCTCGGGCGCCTCGGGCGCTGGGTTGGGCGCTGCCGCCCGGGCCGGGCGACCAGCGCGTGTGCTGCGTCAGTCGACCGTCGGCGGGTTCTCGAAGGTATGGAACGGTGCCGGGCTCGGGACCGTCCACTCCAGGCCGATCGCGCCGTCCCAGGGTTTGTCGGCCGCCTTCTCGAGTTCGCCGCCGCCGCGATAGGCCGGCAGCGCGACCGCGAACAGGAAGTAGACCTGGGCCAGGCCGAAGCCGAACGCGCCGATCGTGGCGATCTGGTTGAAGTCGGTGAACTGCGCCGGGTAGTCGGCATAACGGCGCGGCATGCCGGCCAGGCCGACGAAGTGCATCGGGAAGAAGGTGACGTTGAAGAAGATCATCGACGCCCAGAAGTGGATCTTGCCGCGCATCTCGTTGTACATCCAGCCGGTCCATTTCGGCGACCAGTAGTACCAGCCCGAGAACAGCCCGAACAACGAGCCTGCCACCAGCACGTAGTGGAAGTGCGCCACCACGAAGTAGGTGCCGTGGTACTGGATGTCGAGCGGCGCCACCGCCAGCATCAGGCCCGTCAGGCCGCCGAACGTGAACACGAACAGGAAGCCGATCGCGAACAGCATCGGGGTCTCGAAGCTGAGCGAGCCGCGCCACATGGTGGCCACCCAGTTGAACACCTTCACGCCGGTCGGCACCGCGATCAGCATGGTGGCGTACATGAAGAACAGCTGGCCGGTAACCGGCATGCCGGTGGCGAACATGTGGTGCGCCCAGACCATGAACGACAGGATGGCGATGGAAGCGGTGGCGTAGACCATCGAACTGTATCCGAACAGCGGCTTGCGCGAGAAGGCCGGGATCACCTGCGAGACGATCCCGAAGGCCGGCAGGATCATGATGTAAACCTCGGGGTGCCCGAAGAACCAGAAGATGTGCTGGTACATCACCGGGTCGCCGCCGCCGGCCGCGTTGAAGAACGAGGTGCCGAAGTGGCGGTCGAACAGCACCATGGTGATCGCGCCGGCCAGCACCGGCATCACGGCGATCAGCAGGTAGGCCGTGATCAGCCAGGTCCAGGCGAACATCGGCATCTTCATCAGCGTCATACCGGGCGCGCGCATGTTGAGGATGGTCACCACGATGTTGATGCCACCCATGATCGACGAGGCGCCCATCAGGTGGACCGCGAAGATCGCGAAGTCCATGCCCGGGCCCATCTGCGTCGACAGCGGCGCATAGAGCGTCCAGCCGGCTGCGGTCGCGCCGCCCGGCGCGAAGAACGAGCCGACCAGCAGCACCGCCGCCACGGGCAGCAGCCAGAAGCTGAAGTTGTTCATGCGCGCGAAGGCCATGTCCGAGGCGCCGATCTGCAGCGGCACCATCCAGTTCGCGAAGCCCACGAAGGCCGGCATGATCGCGCCGAACACCATGACCAGCCCGTGCATGGTGGTGAGCTGGTTGAAGAACTCGGGCCGCATGATCTGCAGGCCCGGCTCGAACAGCTCGGCGCGGATGCCCAGCGCCATCACGCCGCCCGACAGGAACATGATGAACGAGAACAGCAGGTACAGCGTGCCGATGTCCTTGTGATTCGTCGCGAACAGCCAGCGTCGCCAGCCATGCGGAAGCTCGTGCGCGTGATCGTCGTGCGCGTGTCCCGCAGTTACGTTGTGTCCAATGCTAGACATGGATGTCTCCTGATCCGTATTCCGATTGACGTCGACCCAGACGACGAACGATCCGTCAGGCAGCCGGTCCGATTTCGACGCGGCGTGCTTCCTTCGCGTCGGCGCCGCCGGTGATCGTCTGCGGCTTCTTCAGCACGATGCGATCCTCGGCCACGCCAGCGGCTTTCAGTGCATCGCGCACGGCCTGCGCGCGATGCTTGGCGAGTTCGGCATTGGCCGCTGCCGAACCGGTCTTGTCGGTGTAGCCGGGCAGCGCGAGCCTGGCGTCCGGATGCGCGCTGGCGTACTGCGCCGCCGCATCGATAGCCGCCTTGGCATCGCCCGGCAGGTCGCTCTTGTTGGTATCGAAATAGATGGTGGCCGGCAGCGCGGCGGCCTGGGCTGCGGCGCCCGAGCCGGCATCCGAGGCTGCGGCGGCGGCCGGTGCCGATGCCTCGGCGGCCGATGCACCGGCCGCCGGCGCGGCCGCAGCCTGGGTGCCGCCGCCTTCGGGCATCTTGCCGTTGCGCGCATCGGTGACCTGCTTCGGTTGCAGCACGTCGCCGGTATGGTTGCCCCAGGAATTGCGCTCGAAGGTGATCACCGAGGCCAGGTCGACGTCGGACAGCGAAGCCCAGCTCGGCATCGCGCCCTTGCCGTGCAGCACGATGCTGACGTGCTCGGCGATCGGGCCATTGGCGATCTTGCTGCCGTCGAGCGCCGGGAACGCGCCCAGGCCCTTGCCGTTGGGCTGGTGGCAGGCCGCGCAATTGGCCTTGTAGACCTCGTCGCCATGCGCGATCAGCTCGGCGCTGGTCCAAACCTTGTTCGGGTCGCGCACGGTGGCGGCCGCCTTGGCCTTCTCGTCCTTGACCCACTTGTCGTAGTCCTCGGCCGACACCACCTTCACCACCACCGGCATGTAGGCGTGCTCTTTGCCGCACAGCTCGGTGCAGAAGCCGCGATAGGTGCCGACCTTCTCGGCCTTGAACCAGGTATCGCGCACGAAGCCCGGGATCGCGTCCTGCTTCACGCCGAAGGCCGGCACATACCAGGAATGCACCACGTCGTTGGCGGTGGTGATGATGCGAACCTTTTTATCGACCGGCACCACCAGCGGATTGTCGACTTCCTGCAGGTAGGTGTCGCTGATCGGCTGCTGGCCGTTGACTTCGCTGCGCGGGGTGGTCAGCGTCGAGACGAAGCTGATGCCCTCGCCCGGCCCCTTCACGTAGTCGTAGCCCCATTTCCACTGGTAGCCGGTGACCTTCACGGTCAGGTCGGCATTGGTGGTGTCCTTCATCGCCACCACCGACTTGGTGGCCGGCAGCGCCATCAGCACCACGATCACGAACGGCACGATGGTCCAGATGATCTCGACCGTGGTGCTCTCGTGGAAATTCGCGGCCTTGTGGCCGCGCGACTTGCGATGGGCGAAAACCGAATAGAACATCACGCCGAACACGCCGACGAAGATCACCGTGCAGAGGATCAGCATCATGGTGTGCAGGTCGTACAGTTCCTGCGCGATCTTTGTGACGGGGGGCTGGAGGTTGATCTCGTTGACGCGGGGGCCGCCCGGACTGTCGCCGACGGCCAGTGCCGCACCGGACGCGATGAGTCCGCAGACTGCCAGCAAACCAGTGAGGGCGCGCTTGATTGTTTTCATGGCTTCCTTACCCAAAATTGTCATTCCTACCCTCCCCGCCGCCGGCAGCTCGCGGCGGCCGCCTCGCTCAGCCGCAACGCATCAACCACAGACGCAGCTCGCGAGCGAACTGGGCCCGCCGATACTACGCCAGATGCTGCCTGACCACGACGCTCTGCCCGCTTGACACGATCCGCACCGGATCGCGCGGCGTCAGCCCCGGTTCGACCCGCACCCAGCGCGGATTGAACTCGAAGCGCGTCATGCGCTCCGCACTCATCCGCTCGATCAGCAGCCGATGAGGAAACAGCCTGATACGTTCGTAATCGACTGCGTGACGCGCATGCATGGCGAATGCAACGCCGACTGCCAGCAGCTCGACGCCGGTGAACGGCAGCACGAGCCAGGCACCGCGCCACGACAGCAGCACGGCGATCGCAAGCGAGAAAGCGGCCAGCGACGCGTAGCACGCGACGAACTGGCGCGGAGACACCGAACAATTGCGCTTGATGAGCCAGTCCATTAAAACTGTTTCGGTGTCCGTGAAACCCATCGTTCCATCCATCGCTGCCTCTCGCGATCGGCATCGAAGCTGGCCCGCATCGGCCTCTCGCCCTGTATTGTGGGACGCTTGCAGGACGGCAAGGCGTTGTTGCATAAATCCGATTTGGCGCGGTGACGTTTACGCGCAACGGTCGCAGCCAGGCCTCTGTTAACAATTC
>JAYFRU010000199.1:0-6202 GCA_040946965.1 Burkholderia sp.
TTGCTCCGGTGCCCAAGGTTAACCGCTCGCCGCGAAAGTAAACAGCCCCCTCACGGGGAATTTGAACTGGCCTCTTATGCGTTATCGCCATTTGCTTATGACGCGCAACGATTGTAGGGCGACTCGCGCACGGCTGCTGGCGGCCGATTTTGCCCCCATCGGCACCGGGGGTATTCGCCGATACACCGACATGCCGCCGCGCGGCGGAGCGGCCCCGGCGAACCCTCAGGAGCGCGAAGCAAGCGCCGGCCCGCCGTCGACGGCATGCACGGCGGCCGCGCCCGAGGCTCAATGCTCGCCGCCCGACCTCGCCAGGATGTGCTTGGCGATCCCGCGCAGGATATTGACTTCCTCCCGCTCCAGCCCGGTGCGCGAGAACAGCCGCCGCAGGCGCGGCATCAGCTTCTTGGGGTTGCGCGGATCGAGGAACTCCAGCGCCACCAGCGCCTGCTCCAGATGGGCGAACATCTTCTCGATCTCGTCGGCCTGCGCGAGCGTGCCGGCCGCGCCGTCGTGGTGCTCGGCCGCCTGGCCCTCCAGCAGCGCGACGCGCAGTTCGTAGGCCAGCACCTGGATCGCCTGCGACAGGTTCAGCGAGCTGTAGTCGGGGTTCGCGGGGATGTGCGCGATCGCGCTGCAGCGTTCGACATGCTCGTTCGACAGGCCAACGCGCTCGTTGCCGAACACCAAGGCGATCTCGCCGCCATCGAGCTGGCGTCGCGCCTCGCCGGCGGCGGCGCGCGGCGCCAGTCGCGGCGGCCCGTATTCGCGGCTGCGCGCAGTCAGGGCGGCCGACCAGGACACGCCGGCCAGCGCCTCGTCGAGCGTGGCGACGATGCGCGTGGCGGCCAGCACGTCGTCGGCGCCGCTGGCCATCGCGATCGCCTCAGGATCGGCCAGCACCTCGGCCACGCGCGGCGCGACCAGCACCAGTTGCGAGAAGCCCATGGCCTTCAGCGCGCGGGCGGCGGCGCCGACATTGCCGGGATGGCTCGGCTCGACGAGCACGAAGCGCGCGGCATGAGAGGCTTGCGCCGGGGCGGGAATCGGGGGCGAAATGTCCAACGTTGATGGGTTCGGCTGAGAAAAACGGCAAGGAAACAGGAAACAAGCGGGAAACAAACAGGCCGTATGGTATCGCCAACGCCGGCCCAATCCCACCCGTCCGAACGGCCGGGCCGGCGGCCCCGGGCGCGCGGCAGTCGGAAAAATGCCGCGACTCGGGTAAAATGCCGATTTCCACGCTCGCTGGCCTGGCCGACCCGCCTCCCCGCATTCCGCCGAGGCTGTCCGCCGCCTGGCACCCCGCTCTTTGCCAATTCGCGTCTTCCGTCGTCGAAACGTCCGTGCGCCTTGCGCGGGCCGCGCTTCGCCGATTCCAGTCACCTCGTGGCGGCCCCGTGCCGTCGGCTACAGGATCCAGTTCCATGCATCCCATGCTCAATATTGCTGTCAAGGCTGCGCGCCGCGCCGGACAGATCATCAACCGCGCCTCGCTCGATCTCGACATGATCGAGATCCGCAAGAAGCAGCAGAACGATTTCGTGACGGAAGTCGACAAGGCCTCGGAAGAGGCCATCATCGATACGCTGAAGACGGCCTATCCCGACCACGCGATCCTCGCCGAGGAATCGGGCAAGTCGGACAACGAGTCTGAATTCGTCTGGATCATCGATCCGCTGGACGGCACCACCAACTTCATCCACGGCTTCCCCTACTACTGCGTCTCGATCGCGCTGGCGCATCGCGGCGTGGTGCAGCAGGCGGTGGTCTACGACCCGAACAACAACGACCTGTTCACGGCCACGCGCGGCTGCGGCGCGTTCCTGAACGACCGCCGGATCCGCGTCGGCCGCCGCGACCGCCTGTCGGACGCGCTGGTCGGCACCGGCTTCCCGTTCCGCGAGAAGGACGGCCTCGAGGCCTACACGCGCCTGTTCGTCGAGATGACCCAGGCCTGCACGGGGCTGCGCCGCCCGGGCGCGGCCGCGCTCGACCTGGCCAACGTCGCGGCGGGCCACCTGGACGCCTTCTTCGAGCAGGGCATCAGCGCCTGGGACATGGCTGCGGGCAGCCTGCTGATCACCGAGGCCGGCGGCTTGGTCGGCAACTACCACGGCGACGCCGACTTCCTCGAGCGTCATGAGATCGTCGCGGCGAACCCGAAGATCTACGCGCAGATGATCCCGATCCTGAACCGCTACTCGCGCGTCGGGGGCGAGGCGCCGGCCCAGCAGTAAGCGCCGGTCGAGCCGGGCAGCACGGCCCGCATCCTCCGAGATGCGGCCGTTGTCGTTTACAGCCTCGCGAGCGCGCCCCCGAGCCATATCGGCCTCGGCATCGGCGCGCACCAAAATCGGCCGTCCGCCCCGTTTCGGACGCCGCCGCGCACCAGCCGCGCCGCCCGCCGCCGGTGCGGGCGAGACACGCCGCCCCCGGACAGGCGCGCCCCTGCCTCCCGCCGAGCCTTGCCCGGCAAGCCTTCCACGGTTCCCCTCCGACCTCGCGCACGCCCCTGGCACGCAACCTGCGTCTTGAATACAAGATTGAGTTCCGAATGCCAGACCGACAACGCACCTCCCTTACCGCCCTGCTCGCCGCCCTCGAGGCGATGGACCGCCCCGAAGCCTGGATCCATCGCGTCGCCCCCGCCGAGCTGCACGCTCGCGCGGCCGAACTCGACGCGCTGCGCGCCGCGCACGGCCCCGCCATCGTCGAGCGCATGCCGCTGTTCGGCGTGCCCTTCGCCGTCAAGGACAACATCGACGTGGCCGGCCTGCCGACCACCGCCGCCTGCCCGGCCTTCGCGAATACGCCGACCGAATCGGCCCAGGTGGTCGCGCTGTTGCTGGCCGCGGCGCGGTGCTGATCGGCAAGGACCAACCTCGACCAGTTCGCCACCGGCCTGGTGGGCGTGCGCTCGCCCTATGGCGCGGTGCGCCAGGTCGACCATCCGGACTACGTGTCGGGCGGCTCCAGCTCCAGCTCCAGCTCCAGCTCGGGCTCGGCGGTGGCGGTGGCGGGCGGCGCGGTGGCCTTCTCTCTGGGCACCGACACGGCAGGATCGGGCCGCGTGCCGGCCAGCTTCAACGGCATCGTCGGGCTCAAGCCGACGCTCGGCCTGCTCAGCAAGCGCGGCGTGGTGCCGGCCTGCCGCACGCTCGACACCGTCTCGATCTTCGCGCCCGAGGTGGAAGACGCCTGGCGCGTGCTCGACGTGCTGGCCCGCTTCGACGCGGCCGATCCCTACTCGCGCGCGGTGCCGCCGCTCGGGGCCTGCCCAACCGTGCCTGGCGCATCGGCGTGCCGACCCAGCCCGAATTCTTCGACGACGCGCAGGCCGAGGCCGCCTACACGCGCACGCTGCGTCACCTGGCGGCCGACCTGCTGGCCGATCCGGTGGCCGTCGACATGGCGCCCCGCTGAACGCGGTCGCCCGTCTGCTCTACGACGGCCTCTGGGTGGCCGAGCGGCGCGCCGCGATCGGCCGCTTCCTCGACACCGAGCGCGAGGCGATGGACCCGGTGGTGGCTGCGGTGGTGGCGCGCGCCGATGCGTTCAGCGCGGTCGACGCCTTCAACGCCCAATACGAACTGGCCGAGCTGCGCCGCGCCGCCGAGGCGCTCTTCGCCGAACTCGATGTGTTGATCGTGCCGAGCGCGCCGACCCATCCGACCATCGCCGAGGTTCGCGCCGATCCGATCGCCGTCAACAGCCGGCTGGGCTACTACACCAACTTCGTCAACCTGCTCGACCTCTGCGCGCTGGCGATCCCCGCCCTGCCGCGCGCCGACGGCCTGCCGGCCGGCATCACGCTGATCGCGAAAGCGGGCGCCGATCACCAACTCGCCACGCTCGGCAGTGCGCTGGTCGCGCAGCTGGCTGCTCAGTTGGCCGCGCAGTCCGATGCTCGATCCGCCGCCCGGCCCGCCTCGCAATCGATCGCGCCATCGGCCGGCACGCCGGCAGGCCAGCCTGCGACCCCGGGCACGGCAGCCGAGCCCCTGGCCGCTCGCCGCCAACGAGCCCACCCTGACCGTCGCCGTGGTCGGCGCGCACCTGCGCGGCCAACCGCTCAACGGCCAGCTGCTCGAGGCCGGCGCGCGCTTCCTCGAAGCCACCGTCACCAGCGCCGACTACCGCCTCTATGCGCTGGCCGGCACCAGCCCGCCCAAGCCGGCCCTGGTCCACAGCCCCGGCGATGCCGAGGGCCGCGCGATCGCGATCGAGCTGTGGGACCTGCCGCTGCGCCTGTTCGGCGGCCTGGTCGCCCAGGTGCCGGTGCCGCTGGGCATCGGCACGGTGCGCGTGGCCGACGGCCGCGCGGTGAAGGGTTTCATCTGCGAGCCGGCCGCCGTCGTCGCCGGCCGCGCACTGGACATCACGGCCCACGGCGGCTGGCTCGCCTACCTGCGCGAGCGCGCCGCGCCCCACCCCCCACCCCTCCCTCCCCCTGAACGCCTGACGCCGAACGAGAACGCCTCATGACCACACGCCGCCATTTCCTCCATACCGCGGGCGCCCTCGCGCTCGGCGCGATGCTGCCGCTCGACCGCGCGCTGGCCGCCTCCGGGCTCACCGTCGGCGCGCTCTATGTCGGCGCGCGCGGCGACTACGGCTACAACCAGGCGCAGGCCGCCGCCACCAACGTGATCCGCAAGCTGCCCGGCGTGAAGATCGTCGAGGAGGAGAACGTGCCCGAGACCATCGCCGCGCAGAAATCGATGGCCGCGATGATCGAGCAGGACGGCGCGAGCCTGGTGTTCGCCACCTCGTTCGGCTATTTCGACCCGCATGTGCTGAAGATGGCGGCCAAGTACCCGAAGGTGCGCTTCGCGCATTGCGGCGGCCTCTGGAAGGCCGGCAACCCGGCCAACATCACCAGCTACTTCGGCTACATCGACGAATGCGAATACCTGAGCGGCGTGGTGGCCGGCCACATGACGAAGACCAAGAAGCTCGGCTTCGTGGCCGCCAAGCCGATCCCGCAGGTGCTGCGCAACATCAACGCCTTCACGCTCGGCGCGCAGTCGGTCGATCCGTCGATCATCACGCACGTGATCTTCACGGGCGACTGGTCGATGCCGGTCAAGGAGGCCGAGTCGGCCAACAGCCTGGTCGACCAGGGCTGCGACGTGCTGACCTGCCATGTCGACGGCCCCAAGGTGGTGATCGAGACGGCCGAAAAGCGCGGCGCGATGAGCTGCGGCTACCACGCCAACCAGTCGGCACTCGCCCCCAAGGGCTACCTGACCGGCGCCGAATGAGACTGGGCCACGCCCTGCACGCAGCTGGTGCAGGCCGTGCAGGTCGTGCAGGCCGGCAAGACCGCCGCCCAACGTGATGCGCGGCGGCCTCAAGGAGGGTTACGTGAAGCCCTCGCCCTACGGCGCGAAGGTCACGCCGGTCGCGAAGCAGGCGGCCGACGCAGTGAAGGCCAGGATGCAGGCCGGCGACTTCGTGATCTTCAAGGGTCCGCTCAAGGACAACAAGGGCGGCACGGCGATCGCGGCCGGCGTGAGCCACGCGCAGACCGACATCGTGCTGGATAGCATGAACTACCTGGTGGCCGGCGTGGTGGGCCAGATCTGATGGACGCGCCGACCGCCCGCTCCCGATCTCGAGCCAGCTCGGGAGCCCGATCATGCGCCTGAATCCGCTCGCCGCGCGCTGCATGCTCGCGCTGCTGCCGGCCGTGCCGACCCTGGCCGCGCTGGCGGCCACCGTGCTGCTGTTCGCGGCCTTCCTGGCCGCCGCGCACGCGCCGGCGCTCGATGCGCTGGGCCTGATCGCGCAGGGCGCGTTCGGCTCCTCGTTCGCCTGGCAGAACACGCTGCTGCGCGCAGCCCCACTGATGCTGACCGCGCTGTGCGTGGCACTGCCGGCCCAGGTCGGGCTGATCGTGATCGGCGGCGAGGGCGCGCTCGCGCTGGGCGGCCTGGCCAGCGCGGCGGTGCCCCTGCTGCTGCCGGCCGGCACGCCGTCCTGGCTGGGCCTGGCCGCGATGGCCGCCGCCGCGATGCTGGCCGGCGGCCTGTGGATCGGCGCGGCCGGCGCGCTGCGCCAGTGGCGCGGCGTCAACGAGACGATCAGCAGCCTGCTGCTGTCCTATATCGCGATCGCCGTAGTGAACCACCCCGCAGCAAGCTGCGGGGCATCTAAAACCATCGCGCTAAAACAGCGCGAACTGATGATCCGAATG
>JAYFRU010000200.1:0-6156 GCA_040946965.1 Burkholderia sp.
TCACGTTTGAACTCGGGGTTGAATTCACCGCCACAGCATTGCTCGACCTCCGTCGCGGCCCGCCACATCCATTCTCTTTCATTATCCGGGGTGGCGCTACACCGTCACGCTATGCCCGTTTGATAGCATTATGCATGACAGCCAGGAACGCGAATCGGGGTCAATCAGGAAAAGCTCGACGCTGACGTTTCGGCGCGACAGCGGCGCCCGCCTCTTGTCGCGCCCCGACGCGAATCTGCCGCAACACGACAGACGCCGCCGCCTTCCGCGCCATCTCGACAACCCCTCGCACGGCAAGCCGGCCGGCCCTCCCCGGAGAAATGGGCACCTCGTCGGCAAAGCGAGCGGTTGAAACCTCGGCCGTCCAGGTGTATCGTTCGCCCTTGCTAACGCGGGGGTCCTGCGTTGCGCCATTCGGAATGCGGCGCATCGCGGGTGAGAAATACCCTTTGAACCTGATCTGGATAATGCCCGTGCAGGGAAGCGTACGGGCCTCGCCACACGTGGTACCTCCGGCTTGGCCTGCCGCCCTCTCTCGTCTCCTGCTTAGCGCCCCACATCAGGAGATGACCGTATGAATGCCAATCCGAAGTTCCTGTCCGCCGATGCTCGCGTCGACGCCGCCGCGATCGCCCCGCTGCCGAATTCCCGCAAGGTTTACGTGACGGGCTCGCAGCCCGACATCCGCGTGCCGATGCGCGAGATCACGCAGGCGGACACGCCGACCGGCTTCGGTGGCGAGAAGAATCCGCCGATCTACGTCTACGACACCTCGGGCCTCTACACCGACCCGGAAGCCACGATCGACATCCGCTCGGGCCTGCCGGCGCTGCGCCAGGGCTGGATCGAGTCGCGCGGCGACACCGAGACGCTGGACGGCCTGAGCAGCGCCTACGGCCGCGAGCGCGCCGCCGACGCGGCCACCGCCGAACTGCGCTTCCCGGGCCTGCACCGCCAGCCGCGCCGCGCGCAGGCCGGCAGGAACGTGACGCAGATGCATTACGCGCGCCAGGGCATCGTCACGCCCGAGATGGAATACATCGCGATCCGCGAGAACCAGCGCCGCGCCGAGTACCTGGCCAGCATCGAGGCGAGCGGCCCGAACGGTGCCAAGCTGGCCACCATGATGGGCCGCCAGCACCGCGGCCAGGCCTTCGGCGCCGCCGCCTTCGGCGAGAACCCGCTGGGCGAGATCACGCCCGAGTTCGTGCGCGAGGAAATCGCGCGCGGCCGCGCCATCATCCCCGCCAACATCAACCACACGGAATCGGAGCCGATGATCATCGGCCGCAACTTCCTGGTGAAAATCAACGCCAACATCGGCAACTCGGCCGTGACCTCCTCGATCGGCGAGGAAGTCGACAAGATGACCTGGGCGATCCGCTGGGGCGGCGACACGGTGATGGATCTGTCCACCGGCAAGCACATCCACGAGACCCGCGAGTGGATCATCCGCAACAGCCCGGTACCGATCGGCACGGTGCCGATCTACCAGGCGCTGGAGAAGGTCAACGGCAAGGCCGAGGACCTGACCTGGGAAATCTTCCGCGACACGCTGATCGAGCAGGCCGAGCAAGGCGTCGACTACTTCACGATCCACGCCGGCGTGCGCCTGCAATACGTGCCGCTGACCGCCAACCGCATGACGGGCATCGTCTCGCGCGGCGGCTCGATCATGGCCAAGTGGTGCCTCGCGCATCACAAGGAAAGCTTCCTCTACGAGCATTTCGAGGACATCTGCGAAATCATGAAGGCCTACGACGTGAGCTTCTCGCTCGGCGACGGCTTGCGCCCCGGCTCGATCTACGACGCCAACGACGAGGTCCAGCTCGGCGAGTTGAAGACGCTCGGCGAGCTCACCCAGATCGCCTGGAAGCACGACGTGCAGGTGATGATCGAAGGCCCCGGCCACGTGCCGATGCAGTTGATCAAGGAGAACATGGACCTGCAGGTCGACTGGTGCAAGGAAGCGCCGTTCTACACGCTCGGGCCGCTGACCACCGATATCGCGCCGGGCTACGACCACATCACCTCGGGCATCGGCGCGGCGATGATCGGCTGGTTCGGCACCGCGATGCTCTGCTACGTGACGCCCAAGGAACACCTGGGCCTGCCGAACAAGGACGACGTCAAGGAAGGCATCATCACCTACAAGCTGGCGGCGCACGCAGCCGACCTGGCCAAGGGCCATCCGGGCGCGCAGGTGCGCGACAACGCGCTGTCCAAGGCGCGCTTCGAGTTCCGCTGGGAGGACCAGTTCAACCTCGGCCTCGATCCGGACAAGGCGCGCGAATTCCACGACGAGACCCTGCCCAAGGATTCGGCCAAGGTCGCGCACTTCTGCTCGATGTGCGGCCCGCACTTCTGCTCGATGAAGATCACGCAGGACGTGCGCGACTTCGCGGCCAAGCAGGGCGTGTCGGAAAGCGAGGCGCTGAAGAAGGGCATGGAAGTCAAGGCGGTCGAGTTCGTCAAGACCGGCGCCGAGATCTACCACCGCCAGTAAGCGGCAGGCGCGCGGCCGTCGCCGGGGAGCGGCAGGCGTGCCGCGCGGCTTCGCGCTGCAGCAAGCGCCGGTCCGCCGGCGCGGCCGATGCAAGCCGCGTACCTGCGGCGATACATTTGATTACGCAGGAAAAGAGGCTTAACAAGTCCTTACAGCAGGCCGGGCGCGGTTGCTCTAGATTGGTAGTGTCGCGTGCGGTCCGGGCCTTCAGGGCCGCGCGCCACGACTCACTCTTCACTCTTTCCGAGGACACACCATGAACTCGATCCGACGTGTAGGGATAGGGGCGCTGCTGATCGCCGCCATCGCGAGCCTGTCGGCCTGCGACTCGATGACGATGACGACGCGCCAACGCGATACGGCCATCGGTGCAGGTGTCGGCGGCGTGGCCGGCGCGGCCGCCGGCGGCCTGATTGGCAACCAGGTCAGCAAGTAAGCAAATAAGGGCTCGCCCACTGCGGCTTGCACCAGATTTGCCAGCCCGCAGGTTCGCGGGCTGGCCGACTTTTTTGCGCCCGGCTTTATCCCCCCGCATTCCGCCTCGTGACGCGATGCGGGCACGCGTGTGTTGAAATCTGCCGTTACTGTTTCACACAGCGTTTCATGTGCGACGCGCCTAAGCTCCCCGTATCGCCACCGTTACAGGACGCCTCCGTCCGGAGGTCCGCCATGAAAACCCGCACGTTCGTCGCCGCCGGCCTTGCCACCGTCGCCCTCGCCGGCTGCTATTACCCTTACGGCTATTACCCGGCCGGTGGCTATTACGCGGCCACGCCCGTCGCGGCCGATCCCACCTATCCGGCACCGGCCTACAACACCGCGCCGGCCTACGTTGCGCCCACCTATGTCGCGCCCGCCTATCCGGCCTATTACCCGGCCTACCCCGCGCCGGCCTACTATCCGGCCTACGGCGCCTGGTGGGGGCCGTCGGTGTCGCTGGGCTTCCGCTTCGGCGGAGGCGGCTACTGGGGCCACAGCGGGCGCTGGGGCGGCTGGCACGGCCATCGTTGAGCATCGCGGACGCGAGACAGCTGCTCGCGCTTCCCGATCGATCGAGGCCGCGCCGCCGCGCGTCGCCTGATCGTTCGCCGCCCGCTTCGCCGGGCCCCCTTCGTCCGCCCGCCAGCGTCACCCGGCCGTCGGGTCAGCGCGCCTCGCCTTGCCATGCTCCCGACCGGCCGCCCGCACCGCCAAGTGCGCCTCGGCAATTCCTCAGACCTATCTCCGTCTTTTTGCCATTTCATCCGTTCCTGTAACATCGGCGGCCGGCGCGACGCTACCATGCCTCGGCATCCCGCGCCCCTACCCGAGTCCGCCACGTCCACCCGCCATCTCTCGCTGCTGATCCTGCTTGCCGCCTTCTGGGGCGCCTCGTTCTCCTGTTCATCCGCGTCGGCGTGGCCCCGCTGATGGTGCTGCGCGTCGGCTTCGGCGCACTGTTCCTGCTGGTGCTCGCGCTGGCACGCACCGGCGCGGCCGAACTGGCGCGCACGCTGCGCCGCCATGCCTGACCGCTGCTGGTCTGCGGCCTGCTCAACTCGGCCGCGCCGTTCTGCCTGTTCGCCTTCGCCGAGCTGACGCTGCAAGCCGGCATCACCTCGGTGATCAATGTCATCGCGCCGCTGTGGGCCGCAGTGGTGGCCTATCTCTGGCTCGGAGAGCGGCTCTCGATGCCGCACGTGATCGGCCTGGTGATCGGCAATCAAAAGACGTTGCATAATCCGCAACCCGATACTATCATTCCTCGCGTAGTTTCAATAACTTAGCACGGAATAAAGTACAGCGGTTTCATGTACTCTTGCGTCCAGTGTGCGACCAGCGGAGAGTGACATGGATATGTTCCAGGAAGTTAGTAAAGTACTGGATTGAGGGTGTGTGCGCGGCCTTCTGGGTTGGCATCGCGGTGATCTGTTTCTGCGGGGGACGGCGCCGTGGAACTAAATGAACGCGCCATAAAGGCGGCGCAGCCCGGCGACGTGCTTGCGCGACTCGATCATCACGGGACTGCACCTGCACTGCTTCGAGAAGCGCAAATCCTTCTACCTGTATTTCCGCACCAAGGCGGAGATCGAGCGCAAGCCGAAGATCGGCGACTATGGCCCCATCACCCTCGCGCAGGCGCGCAAGGTGGTGAATAAGATGCTGGTGGCAGTCGCGGCCGGCGGCGATCCATCTCAGGTACGCGCTGACGCGCGCGCCGAGCCCGAGCTGCGCGATCTGTGGGACGAATACTGGAAGCGCCACAGCAACACGAAGAAGTGGAGCGCCGACGACAGGTGGCTGTGGGAGAAGCTGATTGAGCCGAAGCTGGCGGCAAAACGCCTTAGCACCATTACTTACGAAGTGCTTTCCGACTTCATGGCAGGCGAAGTGAAGCGGCCTATTGCGGCCAACTGCGCGCTCGCGCTGCTCTCGAAGATGCTGAACTTCGCCCGCACGCCGCTGCGCTGGACGACGGCGGATTCTCCCACCGCGAGCGTGAAGCGCTACCCAGAGAACAAGCGCCGCCGGTACATGAAAGGTGGCGAAGCTGCGGCCATCGCCGCGCAGTTGGCCTCAGAGGAAAAGGACAACCCGGCGAGCGTCTCGTTCCTCTATCTGCTGATCCTCACCGGCGCGCGCCGCAGCGAAATTGCGGCAGCGAAGTGGAGCTGGCTGCACGGCAACGCGCTGCACCTGCCGGATTCGAAGACCGGCGAGAAGCAGATCTACCTGCCGCAGGCAGCGATGGATGTCATCGCGAAGCTTCGCGAATCCGAAACGCCGGGAGGCACGATCACCGGCATCCAGAGCCCGCGCAAGCTGTGGGAGAAGATCCGCAAAGGCAGCTGGCTGTCCCGATCTGCGGCTTCACGCTCTGCGCCACAGCTTCGCGTCGACCGCGCTATCCGCCGGGCTGTCGCTCGCGCTGATCGGCGAACTGTTGGGCCACCGCAACGCGCAGACCACCAAGCGCTACGCGCACCTAGTGGAAAAAGCGCAGGTAGCCGCGGCAAGCGCGGCTGCTGACGTCGTGATGGCGCGGATGCACCAGCCGGCCTAGACCTCGAACACCTTCCCGCAGAAGAACACTTTGCCTTCCGCGACCACTTCGCACAGCTCGGGCGGCAACAGCTTGCCGTCCCTTATCGTTCCCACCGCAAAGCCGCTGCGCCAGTTCACCGGGTTGTCTTCGGTGTAGGTGCACTGCGCGCCATCCGTATCGCACAGCGTGCCTGTGTCGACGCCATAGCGCGTGCCACGGTAGTCGCTCCATGGCGTCACCTTCAGGCTGTGCAGGTGGGGGCCCGTGAAGATCGACGTGCCGGCGGCCTTCACCGCGTTGTTGTACGCAGCGTGGATGCCGTTGTGCCAGCGATGCTTGACCATCACGTCTTCGTTGATCTGCACCGAGATGCACATCAGCCACTCTGGAAAGTGATCCTGCAGGCTGAACCCCTTGATGCCTTCGTACTGCTGCACGTCGTTAGCGAGGCGCGTCTCGAAGTTGGCGTCGTGGTTGCCGCGCGTCCAGATCTTCTTCGCGCCCGGCGCCTTCAGTTCGGTGAGCCGCTCCTGCACAGTCTCGAGTTCATGCATAGGAAATTGGAACCGCCAGAACGGACGGTCTGGCGCGTTATGTGCAACGCGTGAGCGACGAAGCAACCAGG
>JAYFRU010000201.1:0-6118 GCA_040946965.1 Burkholderia sp.
GGTCCACAGTTCGTCGTTGATGATCGGCTTGCCCATCTCCTCGATCTCGGTTGTTCCGATGCCCAAGGTTAACAGCTCGCCGCGAAAGTTAACAGCCCCACAAGGCCTTTTTGAAACCGTCTCTTAGTTCGCGTTGACTTCGCGCAGCACCGTGCGACGGCTCTGGCGCAGCAGCTCTTCGTAGACCTTGATGTAGTTGGCGGCCATCACCTTCGACGAGAAGCACGACTCGAACGTACCGCGAACTCCCTCGCGCGGCAGCGTGTGCAGTCGCTTGACGGCGGCCACGGCCGAGATCTCGTCCTCGACCACGAAGCCCGACACGCCGTTGTCGATCACTTCCGGCACCGAGCCGCGCTTGAACGCGATCACCGGCGTGCCGCAGGCCATCGCCTCGATCATCACCAGGCCGAAGGGCTCCGGCCAGTCGATCGGGAACAGCAGCGCGTGCGCGTTGCCGAGGAACTCGGCCTTCTGCGATTCGTTGATCTCGCCGATGTACTCGACGTGCGGCAGCGCGAACAGCGGCTTGATCTTCTCTTCGTAGTAGGCGCGGTCGGCCTTGTCCAGCTTGGCCGCGATCTTGATCGGCATGCCGGCCTGCTCGGCGATGCGGATCGCCGTGTCGACGCGCTTTTCCGGCGAGATGCGGCCCAGGAAGGCCAGGTAGCTCGGCTTGGCGTCCTTCGGCGGCGTCAGCAGGTTTTCCGGCAGGCCGTGATAGACGGTCGGCTGCCAGTTCGCCTGCTGCAGCGGGATGCGCTGGTTGTCCGAGATCGAGACCACCGGCACGGTGTTGAAGGTATTGAAGATCGGCTGCAGTTCCGGCAAGTCCAGGCGGCCGTGCATGGTCGTGACATGCGGCACCGGCTGGCGCGAGAACAACGAGAACGGGTAGTAGTCGATATGGAGGTGCAGCACGTCGAACTCGTCGGCGCGGCGGCGCACTTCTTCCAGCAGCAGCATATGGGGCGCCACCACGTCGCGGATGGTCGGATCCAGGCGCAGCGCCTGCGGCCAGCAGGCTTCGAGCTTCGCCGAGGTCTGCGAATCGCCGCTCGCGAACAGCGTCACGTCATGGCCCATCTCGACCAGTGCCTCGGTCAGGTAGGACACCACACGTTCGGTGCCGCCGTAGAGCTTGGGGGGAACCGCCTCGTGCAACGGAGCGATTTGAGCGATTCGCATCGGGGAAACTCCTAAAAAATCAGGCTAAAAGGGCTGGAAGCCCTGCCGGCCGGCGAGCCGGACATGGTTCAAAAAGTGGGAAGATCCACCACCGGCTCGCGGTACCGAGGCGCCATCGACTGACAGCGCACTTGCATTCAACGGATCTCGGCGTACCGCGTTGACAGCATCCCGTAAAATTTCCTGCGTGGTCCGGAACCGCTGCCGGCCACCCCTGTAAAAATGACTCAGGGTTAGCCCGAGGCGCATTATCGGACCGAAAGCTTGGCCCGGCGCGGAACATTTCAAAGAATTTACCTTGTTACAAAGGCGCAACATTTTGCAACCCTTGGATTTTCAAGGCGGAATTAGAGTAGGACCATCACAGGCGGCGCTGCGGCACCATTAGGGTCGGCGTCGCCTTTCGTTTTGCCGACTGACCGACGTCCGCGCCAGCCGCGCGGAAAGAGTGCGAGCCGCCAGATTTTATCCCAAAATGAATCGCAGACTGTAGATCGGATGCGATCGGGTGCGGCACAAACGTCGGGCTTGTTTACAATGCCGGCTTTCGTCCGCATCGCGGACCATCGCGGCGCGCGACGCACCCGCGCCCCGCTCAACCTCCATTCGACCACACGCACACATTTTGGAAGCTCTCACACCTGCCCAGCGCAACGCCCACAACGCGAAGCTCTCGAGCTATGCGAGCCGTCCCTTTGCGTTTCTGTTCCGCTATATCCGCAAACACCCGGTCGCCCACCTGATCGTGCTGGCCAGCGTGCTGGCCGCGGTCGGCTGCGCGCTTGGCTCGCAATACGCGATCAAGCACCTGATCGACGTGCTGGCCAACGGCCGCCATCACCCGGGCCCGCTGTGGGGCGCGTTCGCGCTGCTGGTCGGCCTGATCGCGGCCGACAACCTGCTCTGGCGCGTCGGCGGCTGGTTCGCCGCGCATACCTTCGTGGCGGTCACCGGCGACCTGCGCCGCGACCTGTTCCAGTACCTGAGCGGCCACTCGTCCACCTACTACGCGGAAAAACAGCCCGGCACGCTCGCCAGTCGCATCACCGCCACCTCGAACGCGGTCTACACGTCCGAGAACACCATGGCCTGGAACGTGCTGCCGCCGTGCATCGCGGTGGTGGGCGCGATCGTGATGATCATCGTGGTCAACCCGCTGATGGCGCTGGGCCTGTTCACCGCCTCGGCGATCCTCGCGGTGGTGTTGTTCAAGCTGGCCGGGCGCGGCTCGGCGCGCCACCACACGTTCGCCACCCGGGCTGCGGCGGTGGACGGCGAGTTGGTCGACGTGATCGGCAACATGGCCCTGGTGCGCGCCTTCGGCATGAGGCTGCGCGAGCAGAAACGCTTCGGCCAGACCGTCAAGGCCGAGATGGACGCGCGCCAGCAGAGCCTGCTCTACCTGGAGAAACTGCGCCTGCTGCACGCGGTGATCACCGCCATGCTGTCGGCCGGCCTGCTCGGCTGGACGCTGCTGCTCTGGGACCAGGGCAAGGCCACCTCGGGCGACATCGTGCTGGTCAGCTCGCTGGGCTTCACCATCCTGCACGGCACGCGCGACCTGGCGGTGGCGCTGGTGGATGTGACCCAGCACATCGCGCGTCTGGCCGAGGCGGTGCAGACCATCCTCGAGCCGCACGGCATGCCGGACCGCTCGGATGCCGTCGAGCTGAAGTCGCGCGGCGGCCGCGTCGAATTCGACCGCGTCACCTTCGCCTACCCGCATCGCCGCCCGATCCTCGACCATTTCGACCTGCGCATCGAGGCCGGCCAGCGCGTCGGCCTGATCGGCAAGTCGGGCGCCGGCAAGTCAACCGTGCTGGCGCTGCTGCAGCGCTTCTACGACCTGCAGGACGGCGCGATCAAGATCGACGGCCAGGACATCGCCGCGATCACCCAGGACAGCCTGCGCCAGCAGATCGCCCTGGTGCCGCAGGACATCTCGCTGCTGCACCGCACGATCTACGAGAACATCGCCTACGGCCGCCCCGACGCGAGCCGCGAGGAGGTACTGGCCGCAGCGCGCGACGCGCGCTGCAGCGAGTTCATCGAGGCCATGCCGGACGGCTACGACACCGTGGTCGGCGATCGCGGCGTGAAGCTCTCGGGCGGCCAGCGCCAGCGCATCGCGATCGCGCGCGCGATCCTCAAGGACGCGCCGATCCTACTGCTCGACGAAGCCACCTCGGCGCTCGACAGCGCCTCCGAGGAAGCGATCCAGGCCGCGCTCGACCGGCTGATGGTGGGCCGCACCGTGATCGCGATCGCGCACCGGCTCTCGACGCTGCGCAACTTCGACCGGATCATCGCGATGAGCGCCGGCAAGGTGATAGACGACGGCTCGCCCGAGGAACTGCGCAATCGCCCGGGCCTCTATCGCGACATGCTCGCCAAGCAGCACGGCCGCGACCTGATCGACGACGACGGCGACGACGGATCGCGCAGCGACGAACGCGTGGCCTGAACGCCGCCGCCCTCGTCCCCAACGAAAAACCGCCGGCTGGACCGGCGGTTTTTCATGTCGGCTCGCGCCTCGCGGGCAACCCGGCGGGCGGCTCAATGCGCGCCGCCGCCCGCCTGCTGCAGATCGCGCAGGAAGTTGTCGCGCCACACCGAGACATTGTTCTCGCGCAGCTGCGCGATCATGTCCTCGTAGCGCGCGCCGCTCGGCCACCGGCATCGACAGCGCGCGGGCCAGCGCCTCGGCCATGCCGTCGATGTCCATCGGATTGACGATCAGCGCGTCGCTCAGCTCGCGCGCGGCGCCGGCGAAGCGCGACAGCACCAGCACGCCCGGATCCTCCGGATCCTGCGCCGATACGTATTCCTTGGCGACCAGGTTCATGCCGTCGCGCAGCGGCGTGACGAAGCCGACACGCGCGAGCCGGCACAGCGCGGCCAGCAGCGGACGTTCGTACTGCCGGTGGCTGTAGAGGATCGGCGCCCAGTCGAGTTCGGCGTAACGGCCGTTGATACGCCCCGACTCGCCCTCGAGTTGCAGGCGAATGTCCTGGTAGGCGCGCAGGTCGGCGCGGGTGGACGGCGCGATCTGCAGGAAGGACACGCAATTGCGATAGGCGGCCTCGTGCTCGAGCAGCTTCTCGAAGGCTCGGAAGCGCTCGACCAGCCTCTTCGAATAATCGAGCCGGTCGACGCTCATCATCAGTTGGCGGCCATGCAGCGAGGTGGCCAGCGTGCGCACCGCGCGGCCGTTGGCGCCGGCCTGCGCGAGCAAGGCGATCTCGTCGGGATAGATGCCGATCGGATAGGCATGCGCGCGCAGCCTGCGGCCGAAGGCTTCGATGGTGGCCGGGCCGCCGCCCTCGCGCCGCGCCGTGCCGCCCGCCTCGGCGTCGATGTAGTCGCAAAAGGCGCGCAGGTCTGGCTCGGTCTGGAAACCGAGCAGGTCATAGGAACACAGCGCCTCGACCAGCTCGCGATGCGGCGGCACGTTGACCAGCACCTGCGCGGCCGGAAACGGGATATGCAGGAAGAAGCCGATGCGGTTGCTCACGCCGGCCGCTCGCAGGGCCTGGGCGAACGGGATCAGGTGGTAGTCGTGGACCCAGATCACGTCGTCCTCGCGCAGCAACGGCACCAGTTGCTGCGCGAGCCAGACGTTGACGCGACCGTAACCCTCGAATTCGTGGCGATCGTACTGGATCAGGTCGGTGCGGTAGTGGAACGCCGGCCACAGCGTGGCGTTCGAGAACCTGCGGTAGTACTGGTCGTAATCGCGGCGCGACAGGCCGATGGTGGCGAAGGTGACGGGCCCGCGCTCCTCGACGCGGATCTGCGGCGCGCCCGAGGCCACCACTTCCCCGCTCCAGCCGAACCACATGCCGCCGGTTTCCTTCAGCGCGTCGTAGACGCCGATCGCCAGACCGCCTGCGGCCGGCTCGCCCTTGGAAATCGGCGCGACACGATTCGATACGATGATCAGTCGGCTCATGCCTGCGCGCGCCCCGCTGCGATCCATTGCGCGATCTGCGCGCGCATCGCCTCGACCGAGTCGAGACGCGTCTTCGCCGAAGTATCGCCGGCGCCGATCTTGATCGACAGCCCGCCCGCCGCATCGACCACCGCGAAACCCTTCTCGTCGGTCAGGTCGTCGCCGGCGAACACCGGGCGGCGGCCCGCGAAGGGCGGCTCGCCGAGGAAGGCCGTGATCGCGCGGCCCTTGTCGACGCCCTTGGGCTTGATCTCGAACACCATCTTGCCGGGCTGCAGCACATAGGCGTCCGGGTATTCGGCCACCAGCCGCTCGGCCGCCTCGCGCGCCACGCCCTCGCGTTCGGGCGCATTGCGAAAGTGCAGCGCGACGGCCGCGCCCTTGATCTCGAGCAGGGTGCCGGGATTGCGCTCGACCACTGCGGCCAGCTCGCGCTCGATGCGCAGCAGGCGAGCGTCGTTGAAGCCGACGCGCATCGTGTCGCCGTTCGCATCGCGCCGTTCCGCGCCATGCAGGCCCGCCACCGGCAGGTCGGCCAGGCCGAGGAAGCTGTCGATGCTGTCGATGCCGCGCCCCGAAACGATCGCCACCGCGCCGCGAGCGAGCGTGCGCAACTCGGCGAGCATGGCAGGCAGCGATTCGGGTACGTGGATGCCGTCGGGCGTGGGCGCGAGATCGACGAGCGTGCCGTCGAAGTCGAAGAAAAAGGCGGTGTCGGTCAGGGAAAGGGAAGCCGGGACAGGTTGCATCGGTTCTCTGATGAGGGTGGCGGCTGGCGGCAATCTTGCCGAAAGAATGTGCGCATCTTACCGCGCCCGTGCGGCCGAGCGCAAAAAGCGCCGGCCGGCTGCGCTTGCCTGGATAAGGGTTGGCATGCAGGCAGGCGGTGCGACCGGCGTCCTGACCTTGCCCGCGAATTTCGTATCCCTTAGCCGAGGCGACTATGCCGCCCGCTGAGCAGCGTACCAATGTCGTTCG
>JAYFRU010000202.1:0-6114 GCA_040946965.1 Burkholderia sp.
CCACTAAAAAATTTAGTGGGAACTACGATATCGCCGACTGGACCCATGTTGATGAACGGCCTGCCCGAGGCGCTTACCGGCCACGCGACGAAGGCAAGCACTGCGAAGCATGAACGGCCAACGAAAAAGGCGACGTCGATTCGACGTCGCCTTTTTCGTTTTCAATGCGCGGCCGGCCGTCTACAGATAGAACATCCGGTCGTCGTCGTGGCGATCGTCCTGCGCGCGCTGCGGCTCCTCCGGCGTGCCGCCTTCGTCGCCGGTGTCCTCGTAGAACGCGAGCACCGCCTCGAGCACCTGGTCCGGATCGTCGATCACCTGCATCAGGTTCATGTCGTCCGGGTTGATCAGGCCCATCGGGATCAGCTGGTCGCGGAACCACTGCAGCAGGCCTTGCCAGAACGCGCTGCCGACCAGGATGATCGGCACCAGGCGCGATTTCTTGGTCTGGATCAGGGTCAGCACTTCGGAGAGCTCGTCGAGCGTGCCAAAGCCGCCGGGCATCACCACCACCGCGTCGGAGTTCTTCACGAAGGTGACCTTGCACGTGAAGAAGTGCCGGAAGCGCAGCGAGATGTCCTGGTAGTTGTTGCCCGATTGCTCGTGCGGCAGCTCGATGTTCAGACCCACCGACGGCGCCTTGCCGGCATGCGCGCCCTTGTTGGCCGCTTCCATGATGCCGGGGCCGCCGCCCGAGATCACCGCGAAGCCCGCGTCGGACAGCTTGCGCGCGATTTCCACGGTGAGCTGGTAATGCGGCGAATCGGCTTTCAGACGCGCGGAACCATAGATGCTGACGGCCGGGCGGATCTCTGACAGGTACTCGGTGGCCTCGATAAACTCTGCCATAATCGTGAACATCTGCCACGAAGCGCGGGCTTTCTTTGCTGTCGCGCGTTCTTGATCTGCGAGCGAACGCAAGCTCGGAATCACTTTTCTCTTATTCACTATGCCTGAAGAACGGAACCTGGAAGGTAAGTCCCTGCTGTTGGTTGATGGTTCGAGCTATCTCTATCGGGCTTACCATGCGATGCCTGATTTGCGCGGGCCGGGCGGGGAACCGACGGGTGCGCTGTACGGGATCATCAACATGCTGCGCCGCATGCGCAAGGAAGTCACAGCAGAGTATAGCGCGTGCGTGTTCGATGCAAAGGGCACAACCTTTCGCGATGACCTGTTCGCCGACTACAAGGCGAACCGCCCCTCGATGCCCACCGATCTCGCCCTGCAGATCGAGCCGATCCACCAGGCGGTGCGCGCGCTCGGCTGGCCGCTGCTGATGATCGAGGGCGTCGAGGCCGACGACGTGATCGGCACGCTCGCGCAGGCCGCCAAGGCGCGCGGCATGAAGGTCGTGATCTCGACCGGCGACAAGGATCTCGCCCAGCTCGTGACGGGCCAGGTCACGCTGGTCAACACCATGACCAACGAGCTGCTCGATCGCGATGGCGTGGTCGCGAAGTTCGGCGTGCCGCCCGAGCGCATCGTCGACTATCTCTCGCTGATCGGCGACACCGTCGACAATGTGCCCGGCGTCGAGAAATGCGGCCCGAAGACGGCCGTCAAATGGCTGACGCAATACGAGACGCTCGACGGCATCGTCGAGCACGCGGCCGAGATCAAGGGCGTGGTCGGCGACAACCTGCGCCGCGCGCTCGACTTCCTGCCGCTCGCGCGCAAGCTGGTGACGGTCGAGACGGCTTGCGAGCTGAAGCCGCAGGTGGAATCGATCGAGGCTTCGCTGGCGACGCTCGGCGAATCGCGCGAGGCGCTGCTGCCGATCTTCGAGAACTACGGCTTCAAGACCTGGCGACGCGAGCTGGAGGCAGCGCCGGCCGACGGGGACGGCGATGTGCCCGCCGGCGAGAGCGCCGCCGAGCCGGTGCCGGCGGCGGTCGTCATCGAACGCCACTACGAGACCGTGCAGACCTGGCCGCAATTCGACGCCTGGCTCGCGAAGATCGAGGCGGCCGAACTGACCTCCTTCGATACCGAAACCACCTCGCTCGACCCGATGGTCGCGCAGATCGTCGGCATCTCGCTGTCGACCGAGCCCGGCAGCGCGGCCTACATCCCGGTCGCGCATCGCGGCCCCGACATGCCCGAGCAACTGCCGCGCGAGGAGGTGCTCGCCAGGCTGAAGCCCTGGCTGGAGAGCGCCGAGCGCAAGAAGGTCGGCCAGCACTTCAAGTACGACGCGCAGGTGCTCGCCAACTACGAGATCGCGCTGAACGGCATCGAGCATGACACGCTGTTGGAGTCCTACGTGCTCGAATCGCATCGCACGCACGACATGGACAGCCTCGCGCTGCGCCATCTGGGCGTGAAGACCATCAAGTACGAGGAAATGGCGGGCAAGGGCGCGCAGCAGATCGGCTTCGACGAGGTGCCGCTCGAGACCGCCGCAGCCTATGCCACCGAGGATGCCGATATCACGCTGCAGCTGCACCTAGCGATGTATCCGCAGGTGGCGCGCGAGCCGGGCCTCAAGCATGTCTACGCCGAGATCGAGATGCCGGTGTCGCTGGTGCTGCGCAAGATGGAGCGCACCGGCGTGCTGATCGACAGCGCGCGTCTCGACAAGCAGAGCCACGAGATCGCGGTGCGCCTGATCGAACTCGAGCGCGAGGCCTATGAGCTGGCCGGCGGCGAGTTCAATCTCGGCTCGCCCAAGCAGATCGGCCAGATCTTCTTCGAGAAGCTGCAACTGCCGGTGGTGAAGAAGACGTCGAGCGGCGCGCCCTCGACCGACGAGGAGGTGCTGCAGAAGCTCGCCGAGGATTACCCGCTGCCCAAGCTGCTGCTCGAACACCGCGGCCTGTCGAAGCTGAAGTCCACCTACACCGACAAGCTGCCGCGCATGATCAACGCGCAAACGGGCCGGGTCCACACCAACTACGCGCAGGCCGTGGCCGTCACGGGGCGCCTGGCTTCGAACGATCCGAACCTGCAGAACATCCCCGTGCGCACCGCCGAGGGCCGGCGCATCCGCGAGGCCTTCATCGCCTCGCCGGGCTGCCGGATCGTGTCGGCCGATTATTCGCAGATCGAGCTACGCATCATGGCGCATATCTCGGAAGACGAATCGCTGCTGCGCGCCTTCTCGCAGGGCGAGGACATCCACCGCGCCACTGCGGCCGAGGTGTTCGGGGTGACGCCGCTGGAAGTCAGCAACGACCAGCGGCGCATCGCCAAGGTGATCAACTTCGGCCTGATCTACGGCATGAGCGCCTTCGGGCTGGCCTCGAACCTCGGCATCACGCGCGATGCCGCCAAGCTCTATATCGACCGCTACTTCGCCCGCTACCCGGGCGTGGCCAACTACATGGAAACCACGCGCGCCGTGGCGAAGGACAAGGGCTATGTCGAGACCGTGTTCGGGCGGCGCCTGTGGCTGCCCGAGATCAACGGCGGCAACGGCCCGCGCCGCCAGGCGGCCGAACGCGCGGCCATCAACGCGCCGATGCAGGGCACCGCAGCCGATCTGATCAAGCTGTCGATGATCGCCGTGGACGACTGGCTGGAGCGCGACAAGCTGCGTTCGCGCATGATCATGCAGGTGCACGATGAACTGGTGCTCGAGGTGCCCGAGGACGAACTCGCCCTGGTGCGCGAGAAGCTGCCCGAGATGATGAGCGGAGTCGCCAAGCTGAAGGTGCCGCTGGTCGCCGAGGTCGGGGCCGGCGACAACTGGGAGGAGGCGCACTGAGCGCCGTCTGGATCGGCGTGGAGCGGGCCGTGCGGCCGCCCCAAGCCGGCCTGAGCAAGCACGCGCCAGCACGCGCCGACATGTCGGTGCGATCGACAAATGGGCATGCCGCCGCAGTTCGACCGGCCAAGGCGCGCTTGACGCGGTTGCGCATCTGGCTCACGGGCGCGCGACCCTCTGCACTCCTGAACGACAGGATCACGCACTGGGGGATTCGAATGCATCGTTTCATCATCATAGGCGGCGGCGCCGGCGGGCTCGAACTCGCGACCCGGCTGGACGACCGCTACGGCGCGCGCGGCAAGCGCGAGGCCCGGGCACTCGTCACGTTGGTCAACCGTTATCCAACCCATATCTGGAAACCGCTGCTGCATGAAGTGGCCGCCGGCAGCATGGACCCGTTCACCCAGGAGCTCGAATACGCCGCGCAGGCGCGCTGGCACGGCTTCGAGTTCCAGCAGGGCGAACTGAGTTCGGTCGATCGCGGCGCGAAGCGCATCGTGGTGTCGGCCATGCTCGACAGCGACGGCCTGGAACTGATGCCGCAGCGCGTGCTCGAGTACGACACGCTGGTGATCGCGATCGGCAGCACCACCCATTTCTTCGGCGTCGAGGGCGCGCAGCAGAACGCGATCGCACTCGATACGGTCGGCGAGGCGGAGCGCTTTCGCAAGCGTCTAATCGCGGCCTGCATCCGCGCCGAACATCGCACGCCCGAGGCCGCTGCGCAGGCGGCCACGCCGGGCGAGCCGCCGATCCAGATCGCGATCGTCGGCGCCGGCGCGACCGGCGTCGAATTGTCGGCCGAGCTGCGCAATACCGCCCAGGTGCTGTCGGCCTATGGCCTGCACAAGCTCGATCCGAAGCACGACGTCGGCATCGTGCTGATCGAGTCCGGCGCGCGCATCCTGCCGGCGCTGCCCGAGCGCGTCTCGACAGCCACTGCCGAGCTGCTCGAAAAACTCGGCGTGCGGCTGATGATGAGCGAGCGCGTGACCGAGGTCACGCCGGGCGTGGTGCGCACCGCGAGCGGTGCCGCAGTGCGCGCGGACCTGACGGTCTGGGCGGCCGGCATCAAGGCGCCGGCGGTGCTCGCGCAGCTGGACGGGCTGGAGGTGAACCGGCTCGGCCAGCTCGCGGTACGCCCCACCTTGCAGACCACGCTCGACGATCACGTGTTCGCGCTCGGCGATTTCGCGGCCTGCGCCTGGACCGGCACCGACCGCAACGTGCCGCCGCGCGCGCAGGCCGCGCACCAGCAGGCGAGCTTCCTGCTGCGCGCGCTGGCTTGTCGGCTCGAAGGCCGGCCGCTGCCGGCCTTTACCTATCGCGACTTCGGCTCGCTGGTCTCGCTCGGCCATTTCAGCGCGGTCGGCAACCTGATGGGCGGCTTGATCGGCGGCAACATGCTGATCGAAGGGCTGTTCGCGCGCTTCATGTACATGTCGCTGTATCGCCTGCATATCGACGCGCTGCATTGGTATCCGCGCATGGTGCTCGACACCTTCGCGCATTGGTTGCGTCGCTCGACCCTGCCGCAGGTCAAGCTGCATTGAGGCGAGGCCGGGCAGCGTGCGGTGCCCGATACGAGGCCCAGGCGGGCAAGGCGAAGCCTGACGCGATACTGACGCCAAACTGGCGTGGCGCTGGCAGGGAGCGGTCGAATCGTGCCCTGGATACGCGAAACAGTTGACGGAGGTATGTAAGATTCGGCATCGGGTGCGGGGTCCGGATCGCCGGAACCTGTGGGCGGCGTGCCGGCTTTGCGCCGCGCGGCTCGCACCGGCCGGCTTTCCTCGTTCGACTTTCCGGCATTGCCGAGTGCCTCGGCGATGCCGCCGCGCTGAATTACAAGGAGCCCTCCATGTTGAAACCCGAAGTGGACAGCCTCGTTCCGCACGTTCCGTTCAATCGCCGCCGCTTCATGCAGGCGGCGCTGGGCGGCTCGTTCGCCGCCGCCGTGCTGCCGGTCTCGGCGTAGACCATCACCACCGACAGCAACGGCCTCGGCTGCGATACCGTCGAGGATCCGGTCGGGCGATGCCAGCGTGCCCGCCTATCGCGCGCAGCCCGACGGCAAGAGCAACCTGCCGGTGATCCTGGTGATCCACGAGGTGTTCGGCGTGCACGCGCATATCGCCGACGTCTGCCGCCGCTTCGTCAAGCTCGGTTATCTGGCGATCGCCCCCGATCTGTATTCGCGCGAGGGCGATCCCTCGAAATATCCGACCATCCAGGGGCTCTACGAGGCGATCGTCAGCAAGGTGCCGGACCGGCAAGTGACCGAGGATCTCGATGCGACGGTCGCCTGGGCCGGCAAGAACGGCGTAAGCGATCAGCGAACCCGCCCCTTGCGCCTCGGCGGCTGATCGGCTAGCGCTTACGCCTTCGGCTTGCGGACAGGC
>JAYFRU010000203.1:0-6112 GCA_040946965.1 Burkholderia sp.
ATACGGCCCCTGATTCTTGACCACGTTACTCAACCTTGCGCCGCCAGAAAAGCGCGGTTTTACACCGCCATCAACATTCGCATCCGTGAACCGTTCATCTCCTGTCCTCCTGCTGGTCGCGCGCACGCGCAGTGGTTGCCCCGCCACGCGTGTGGCGGAGTCGATTCTTGTATCGGGGAGGCGCGCGCCGCGCGAGGCGGCCGCGAGCTTCCCGAGCGGGCGGCCGCGCGCGACGATCTTACCGTGATCAGAATTGTGCTGCCGGAGTCGGCTTCGGGCGACGCGAAGCGCGGTGCGGCAAGGCGAACGGCGGGGCGGCGGCGCGTGATGCCGCGCGGGGCCGCCCGAGTCGGACGGCGAACAGCGCGGGTCGGAGAGGCGGGACGAAAACGCGGGCCGGTGGATGCGGCCCATGAATGAAAGAGGAAAGGCGCGGTGGAAATCCGGCGCACCAAGCAGCGCGGCGGGCTCAGCGCGCCGGATCGCGCTCGACGTCGGCCCAGCAGTTCGGCGTCTCGTACAGGCGTACGCGCTCGAGGCGCAGGTTCACGCCGTAGTGGGCGTCGTAGACGTCGGCGAGGATGTCGAAGGCCACCGCCGCGAGATTCTCGACGGTCGGGATGCGATCGAGCACCACCGTCTTGTGATCGGCCATCTTCTCGAGGAAGGAGCGCACCACCTCGTCGCGCGCATAGACCAGGAAGGCGTGGTCCCACTTGCCGATCAGGTGCTCCATGGCGAGCGACTTCACGTCGGCGAAATCCATCACCATGCCGCAGTCGGGCGCGCCCTCGGTATCGACCAGGTCGCCGCGCAGCGTGATTTCGAGCACATAACGATGGCCGTGCAGGTT
Source organism: Burkholderia sp. (assembly GCA_040946965.1). GTDB lineage: Bacteria > Pseudomonadota > Gammaproteobacteria > Burkholderiales > Burkholderiaceae > Burkholderia. The sequence continues at coordinate 854 of JAYFRU010000203.1, forward strand.
GCGGCACTGGCTGCGGTGGTCGGGGATGCGGTGCCCCGCATCGAATTCGAGTTTTCGGGTAATCAGCACGATGAGTGAAGCGCGCGGCTCAGGGAATGTTCAGGTATTTGTGGGTCTGCATCGACAGCCGCCATTGCGGATGGTGCTTGCACCAGTCGATCGCGAGCTTCGTGTTGATGTCGCGCGAGGGACCGTCCATCGGCTGCACCAGGAAGTAGTCGAAATCGAGCTGCGCGTAGTCGGCCAGGCGCTGGTTGTCCTGCGGGACCACCACCTTCAGCTCGTGCCCCTTGGTGACCACCAGCGGCGCATCGGCCTTCGGGCTCACGCAGATCCAGTCGATCGTGTCGAGCACCGGCAGCGAGCCGTTGGTCTCGATGGCGATCTCGAAGCCCTGCGCATGCAGCGCGTCGACCAGCGGCTGGTCCAGCTGCAGCATCGGCTCGCCGCCGGTACAGACCACGAAGCGGTTGGCCTCGCCCTCGGGCCACAGCGAGGCGACCATCGCGGCGAGCTGCTCGGGGGTCTTGAACTTGCCGCCGTTCTCGCCGTCGGTGCCGACGAAATCGGTGTCGCAGAAGCGGCACACAGCCGTCTCGCGATCGGCCTCGCGGCCGGTCCACAGATTGCAGCCGGCAAACCGGCAGAACACGGCCGGGCACCCGGCGTTGGCGCCCTCGCCCTGCAGCGTGTAGAAGATTTTCTTGACCGTGTACGTCATTCGCTCAGCCGGCGGCGCGAGCCGTCCGTTCCTTTCCTGCGCCTCATGCGGCGCCTGATGCCAGTGATTCCGGGCGATGCGCGAGCGTTCGCGCATCACATCGTCCTGCTTCGTTTGTCTTGCTACCCCGCCCCGTCGTTCAGGCCGGCATTTCGGTGACTTGCTCGCCGCTGCGATAGGCCTTGTAGCCGCGCTTGCGCAGCTTGCAGGCCGGGCAGGCGCCGCAGCCGAAGCCCCAGTCGTGCAGCTCGCCACGCTCGCCCACGTAGCAGGTGTGGGTCTCGACGCGCACCAGCTCGAGCAGCTCGGCGCCGCCCAGCTGCTCGGCGAGGCGCCAGGTATCGGCCTTGTCGAGCCACATCAGCGGCGTCTCGAGCACCACGCGCGTGTCCATGCCGAGATTGAGCGCGACCTGCAGCGCCTTCATGGTGTCGTCGCGGCAATCGGGGTAGCCCGAGAAGTCGGTCTCGCACATGCCGCCGACCAGCACCTTGAGCCCGCGCCGATAGGCGACGGCCGCCGCGATCGTCATGAACATCAGGTTGCGGCCCGGCACGAAGGTGTTCGGCAGCCCGTTGGCGCTGGTCTCGATCTCGATGACGCGCGTCATGGCGGTATCGCTGATCGCGCCGAGCACCGACAGGTCGATCCTGTGATCCTCGCCGAGCCGGCCGGCCCACTGCGGGAAGCGCGTGCACAGCGCCTCGCGCACGCCCTCGCGGCATTCGAGCTCGACGCGATGGCGCTGGCCGTAATCGAAGCCGAGCGTCTCGACCGTCGAATAATGCTCGAGCGCCCAGGCGACGCAAGTCGCCGAATCCTGGCCGCCGGAAAACAGCACGAGCGCGCCGCCTTTAGCGTCTGTCCGAATCACCGTGTACTCCGTATGGGGGCTCGCGGCGCGATGCCCGGGGACGCCGCCAATGCCTGGCGAGGGTGCCCGCGCGGGGCGCTACCGGGCGCATCGGCGCCGCGTCTGCGGCGTGCGGCGGCAGAGCGTCAAACAAAAAAGGACTTGCGGCGCGGAAAACCAGCGTCCTCAAGTCCTTCAAGTCTTTGAGTCGGCAGAGATTTTATCATGCGGCTCGGTATTTCGCCCGGGCGCGGCCATATGCAGGGCCGCATACCGGGAATCGGGCGACGCCATGGCGGCCGCGCGCGGATCCCCGGTCTTCCAAAGGGAAAAGGTCCAAAAGCCGCGAAGCTTTTGGACCTTTTCGAATTTGGTGGCCTGGGTCGGAATCGAACCAACGACACGCGGATTTTCAATCCGCTGCTCTACCAACTGAGCTACCGGGCCAGTCAATGAAGGTGAGAGAGTATAGGCAGACCCCATCACCCTGGCAAGCCCTTTTTTAAAAATTCCGCAAAAGCTCAGATCCCGCCTTCGGCCGGCTTCTTGCCGAGCTCGACGCCGAGCTGCTTAAGCTTGCGATAGAGGTGGGTGCGCTCCAGTCCCGTTTTTTCCGCGACGCGCGTCATGCTGCCGTTCTCGCGCGCCAGGTGGTACTCGAAGTAGGCGCGCTCGAAGGCGTCGCGCGCCTCGCGCAAGGGGATGTCGAACGGGATCGCTGCGGTCTGGCCGGCGAGGCCCGGCGCGGCGGGCGCATCCTCGCCGAGGATCGGCAGCGCGGCCGCCGAGGCCACCGCCGTCGGCCCGGCCGCGGGCTTGGCGGCCGGATGCCGCGGCACCGGCGTGGCACCGCGCGCGAGACCGTGCTCGACCGACTTGAGCAGCTTCTGCAGCGCGATCGGCTTCTCGAGAAAGTCGAGCGCGCCGATCTTGGTCGCCTCGACGGCGGTATCGATCGTCGCGTGCCCGGACATCATGATCACCGGCATGGTGAGCTGCCCGTGGCTCGCCCACTCCTTCAACAACGTGACGCCGTCGGTATCGGGCATCCAGATGTCGAGCAGCACGAGATCGGGCACCTGACGCTGACGATACTCGCGCGCGGCCTGCGCGTTTTCCGCCACTTCGACGACATGTCCTTCGTCGGCGAGGATTTCCGAGAGCAATTCCCGGATGCCCATTTCATCATCTACCACCAGGATGGTTGCCATTTACGCTGCCCTTGTCTGCACTGTTGCTTTTGTCTTGGCGGGTGCCGTTCCGCTGTTCGCTCCGCCCTCGGAGCCCGTCGTGTCGTCCGCGAGTTGCAGGAAGAGGATGGAGACCTGCGCACCCTCGACGACTTCACCCTGCATCCGGTTGCGCAGATCTATCCGCGCACCGTGTTCGTCGACGATCTTCTTCACCGTCGCCAGCCCCAGCCCGGTGCCCTTGGCCTTGGTCGTGACATAAGGCTCGAAGGCGCGCGTGAGGATCCGCGCCGGGAAACCCGGACCGTTGTCGGAGACGGTCAGCCGCACCGCGATGCGCTTGGTCCCGTCCGCATCGGGGTCGCCATATTCTACTGCCCTCGTTTCGAGCCACACACGTGGTTGCGCGACTTCGCCCACCGAATCCTGCGCGTTCTGCATCAGGTTGTGGATCACCTGGCGCAATTGCGTGGCGTCGCCGCGGATCACCGGCAGCGGGCCCTGCTCGACCACGATCATGTTCTTGCCCTCGCCCACACCGTACAGCGTCAACACCTCGCTGACGAGTTCATTCAACTGCAGGTTGCCGAGCACCGCAGGCGGCGTGCGCGCGTAGTCGCGGAAATCGTCGACCATGCGCTTCATCGCCGCGACCTGGTTGACGATGGTGGTCGCGCCGCGCTTGAGCACCTCGGCGTCGCTCGGCACGAGCTTGTCGGCCAGCTTCATCTGCAGGCGCTCGGCCGAGAGTTGGATCGGCGTGAGCGGATTCTTGATCTCGTGCGCCAGGCGCCGCGCCACCTCGCCCCAGGCCACCGAGCGCTGCGCCGAGATCACGTCGGAGATATCGTCGAACACCACCACGTAGCCGGAAGTCTGAGGATCGGCGGCCTCGCAGGCCAGCGCGGATGCAAGACGCGTGCCGCGCACCAGCAGCGTGAGCGGGTCGGTTTCGCCGGGCACCACCACCGCGAACTGCTGCTGCCAGTGGCCGCGATCCTCGGCACCGCCGCGGCCGGCCGCCTTGCGGTCGGCGAAGGCCTTGCGCACCATCGCGCCGAACTCGGCCACCGCCGCGATCTGGTCGAGCACGGTGCCGATCTGCGACTGGAAAGGCTGGCGGAAGATGCGCTCGGCGCCGCGGTTGGCGATGCTCAGGCGGAACTGCCGGTCGAGCACGAACACGCCGGCCGTCAGGTTGGCGAGGATGCTTTCGAGATAGGTCTTCGAGTATTCGAGCGCGACGCGGTTGCGCTCCACCGCCAGGCGCGCCTCGGAAAGCTGGCGCGTCATCGCGTTGAAGGACTGGGTCAGGAAGCCGAGCTCGTCGCGCGTCTTGAGCTCGCGCTTGGGCGTGTAGTCGCCCTCGGCCACTTCCTTGGTGCCCTGCGCCAGCAGGAACAGCGGCCGCGCCAGCTGGTTGCCGAGCGCCAGCGCGATCATCATCGCGATGAAGGTGGCCAGGAACAGCGCGAGCGTGAGCGTGCCGATGTACATCTTGCGCAGCCCGCTGCGTCCCAGCGACTTCTCCTGGTATTCGCGATAGGCGCGCTGCACCGCGTCGGCATTGCGCGCCAGGGTGGGCGACACCGGCTGGGTCAGCTGCAGGTAGCGCTCGGCTGGCTGCAGCAGGACGGTGGAGGAATCGGGGATGCGCTGCACCACGCGCAGCCGCAGCGCACCCTTCGATCCGCGCGCGCGCAGATCGCCGTTCACCTCGCCCTCGATCGCCGCGTAGCCGCCGTGCTCGCGGGCCTGGCCCAGCATCAGCGAGGTCGGCATGTCGTCGGGGATCAGCGCCGCGAAGTTTCCCGAGGCCTGCGTCACGATGTGCAGGTCGGGCGCCGCCCCCGAGTTGCCGCGGCCCGGCTCGACGATGGTGGCGTCCTGCACGCCGAACTGGTCGCGCAGGCGCAGCAGGGTGAGCGTGGTGCCGTTGGTGTTGGTGTCGGCGCTGGCGAGCTGCTCGGACATCAGCCGCGCCTTGCTGCGCAGGTCCGACAGCGAGGCGTCGAGCGTGTCGCGGCCGAGATTGAGGCCGGCTGTTAGCGCGGTCTCGACGTTGACGTCGAACCAGGACTCGATGCTGCGCGAGACGAACTGGTAGGACACGATGTAGATGATGCCGCCCGGCACCACCCCGACCAGGGCGAAGAACACCGCCAGCTTGGCCAGCAGGCGCGTGCCGAACTTGCCCTTGCGCAGCCGCACCACGATCATGCCGACCAGGCCCATCACCACCAGCAGGAACACCAGCGCGACCAGGATGTTGGCGGTATAGAGCCAAGAGTAGTAGCGGTCGAAGAATTCGGTGTTGGCGCTGGCCGCCGCGAGCAGCACCAGCAGCAGCAGAGCGGTGACCGCGACCGTCGCGACGATCACGCGTACCAGCAGGCTCTTGCCGAAGAAGCGGCGCAGGCTATTGAGTAATTCGTAAATCATGACAACGGAAACGGCCGTCGTGCGTTATAGATCTCATCACCTGCTTGATGAGG
>JAYFRU010000204.1:0-6072 GCA_040946965.1 Burkholderia sp.
TCCTCATCAAGCAGGTGATGAGATCTATAACGCACGACGGCCGTTTCCGTCGTCATGATTTACGAATTACTCAATAATCTGGTGCAGCTGCAGGCCTTCGTGGCCGCCGCGCATCATCGCAGCCTGCGCGCCGCAGCGCGCGAGCTCGGCGTCACGCAGCCGGCGATCACGCACACGATCCGCGAGATCGAGCACGCGCTGAACGCGGATCTGATGGTGCGCGGCGTCGAGCTGACCGCCTGCGGCCACGCTTTGCTGTCGCGCGCCGAGCAATTGCTCGGCGACATGCGCCGCGCGGTGGAGGCGGTCGAGCAGGTGAAGGGCGCGCTGTCGGGGCGCGTGGCGGTCGGCACCATGCCCTCGATCGCGCTGACCGCGCTGTCGCGCGCGGTGCAGAAATTCCGCGCCACTATGCCGAGCGTGGAGTTGCACCTGGCCGAGCTGTCGGTGCCCGAGGCCATGACGCAGCTCGGCAACGGCACGCTCGACCTCGCCGCGATCCATCACATCCCGGCGCTCGACCGCGAGTTCGTGCAGACGCCGCTGCTATCGACCGAATTCGTGATCGTGATGCGCGCCGGCCATCCGCTCGCCAGGGCGCGTAGCCTCACCGAGCTGCTCGATGCCGAATGGATCGTGACGGTGGACGCCGAGGACTTTCCGCACAGCGTCATGATGGCGATGTTCACCACCCACGGGCTGCCGCTGCCCCGGTGCCTGCTGCGCGCGCCCTCCTCGTTCTCGGTCACGCTCGGCCTGGTGTCGCGCTCGGACGTGATCGGCTGTTTCACCAAGCCGCTGGCCGAGATGGTCGCGCCGCTCGGGATCCGCATCGCCGCCGTCGAGGAAACGCTGCCGAACTACGAACTGTCGATCCTGTCGCGCCGCGACCTGCTGCCGACGCCGGCCGTCACGCAGTTCATCGCCTACCTGAAGCAGGCGGCAGCCGGCACGCTGGGCTGAGCGCCGAACCCATGCACCCACGCGGTGCACGCACCCCCGCGCCACGGCCCTTCGCCCCCGGCGAAACCGGTTTCGGCATCAATTACCGAAAGCTTCCTTGCATTCTTTCGAAAAACTTAATAAAAACCGCCCCTCGCGCGTCCATCCCGCTATCCGTGCTTCCACTAAGCACCCGCCAGGCTTTTTGTCTTGATAATGTTCTGCGAACGCTCGTCCACATCGGGCGGGTGTTTCCAGTCAGCCCGGCAGCAGCCGCACCGGGCGGAGCGCAACGCGGCACGACCGCGCGCAAATCACCGTACAACGAGGAGTCATAGTGAAAAAAGTTCTGGCGTCCCTGACGGTTGCCCTGCTTGCCGTATCGGCAGGCGGCGCCTACGCAACAGACTGATCGACGGTCCGCTTCGGCGTCGACGCGAGCTACCCGCCGTTCGAGTCGAAGGGCGCCGACGGCAAGCTGGTCGGCTTCGACGTCGACCTGGGCAACGAAATCTGCCGCCGCATCGCCGCGAAGTGCGTGTGGGTCGAAAACGACTTCGAAGGGATGATCCCGGCGCTGAAGGCCCGCAAGTTCGACGGCGTGCTGTCGTCGATGTCGATGACGCCGCAACGCGCCGAACAGATCGCCTTCTCGGCCAAGCTGTTCAACACGCCGACGCGCCTGGTCACCAAGGCCGGCGCCAAGCTGCTGCCGACCGCCGACTCGCTGAAGGGCAAGACGGTGGGCGTCGAGCAGGGCACGATCCAGGAAACCTTCGCGAAGACCTACTGGGCGACCAAGGGCGTGACGGTGGTGCCTTACCAGAACCAGGACCAGGTCTATGCCGACCTGCTGTCGGGCCGCCCCGACGCCATGCTGCAGGACGCCGTGCAGGCCGAGATCGGCTTCCTGAAGACGCCGCGCGGTAAGGGCTACGCGTTCGCCGGTGGCGACATCGACGATCCAAAGACGCTCGGCGAAGGTGCCGGCGTGGGCCTGCGCAAGGAAGACACCGACCTGAAGGCGAAGATCGACGGCGCGATCGCCGCGATGCGCAAGGACGGCACCTACGACAAGATCGCCAAGAAGTACTTCGACTTCTACGGCAAGTAATTCCCGCCGCGACGCGACAGCCGACGGGCCCTTCGGGGCCTGTTGTCATTGGTGCGGCAGGGGCCCGCGCGAGCGCCTGTCCAGGCCGGGCGGCCGGGATCGGGCGGCCGCCGCCCCCGCTTCCCGCGCGCAACGTACAATCGTCGTTTCCTCGTTCCGGACCAACCCGCGCGGCGGCCGAGGCCGCCCGCCCCCCGATCATGCAAACGCTGACCCATCCGCTGATTTCCCCCGCGCTCGGCACCGAACGCCATCTCACCAGCTTCCATTACGGTCCGCGCAGCGGGAAGAAGGTCTACATCCAGTCGTCGCTGCATGCCGACGAACTGCCCGGCATGCTCGTCGCGACCCTGCTGCGCCGCCATTTCGCGGCGCTCGAGGCGGCCGGGCGGCTGCGCGACGAGATCGTCGTGGTACCGGTGCCGAACCCGATCGGCCTGTCCCAGCACGTGTTCGGCGACCACCTCGGCCGCTTCGAGTTGAACACGATGCAGAACTTCAACCGCAACTTCCACGACCTGGCCGCGCTGGTGATGCCGCGCATCGAGGGCCGGCTGGGCAAGGACGCGGCGCACAACCTGCTGGCCGTGCGCGCGGCGGTGCGCGAGGCGCTCGACGGACAGAAGCCGCGCACCGAGCTCGAGTCGCAGCGGCTCGCGCTGCAGCGCCTGTCCTTCGACGCCGACGTGGTGCTCGACCTGCATTGCGACCACGACGCCGTGATGCATCTCTATACCAATCCCGATCTGTGGGAAGACGTGGAGCCGCTGGCGCGCTATCTCGACGCCCAGGCCTCGCTGCTCGCGCTCAACTCGGTCGGCAACCCGTTCGACGAGGTCCACAGCTTCTGCTGGTCGGAGCTGCGCGAGCGCTTCGGCAGCCGCTTCCCGATCCCGAACGGCGCGATCTCGGTGACGGTGGAACTGCGCAGCGAGCGCGACGTTTCCTATGAATTCGCCGAGCGCGACGCGCAGGCGATCGTCGATTACCTGACCCTGCGCGGCTCGATCGAGGGCACGCCGGCCCCGCTGCCGCCGCTGGCCCATCCCGCCACCCCGCTGGCCGGCACCGAGCCGCTGGTGGTGCCGGTGTCGGGCGTGCTGGTGTTCCGCACGCCGGTGGGCATCGTGGTGGAGCCGGGCCAGGAGATCGCCGATATCGTCGATCCGCTGACCGACCGGGTGGTCACGCTCAAGGCCAGCGTGCGCGGCGTGCTCTATGCGCGCCAGGTGGTGCGCTTCGCCACCGCCGGCATGGAAGTGGCGCGGATCGCCGGCGACACGCCGTTCCGCAGCGGCTCGCTGCTGTCGGCCTGAGCTCCGGCCGGCCAGCGCCCGGGGTTGCCCGTCGTCCCGGGCGGCGCCATGGAAAACGGCCGGCACCGCGTCGCAACGCGGCGGCCGGCCGTCATGACAAGCTATCGATCTTCCCGCCGCAGCCCGTCACTCGGGCCGCGTCCCCCTGCCAGCCTTGCCCGGCCGTCCCGCTCAGAACGCCGGCACGATCGCGCCGTTGAACTTGGCGTCGATGAACTTGCGCACCTCGTCCGATTCGTAAGCCGCCACCAGCTTCTTCACCCAGGGCTTGTTGCGATCCTGCGCGCGCACCGCGATCAGGTTCGCGTAGGGGCCCTTGAAATCCTCGATCGCGATCGCGTCCTTGACCGGCGTGAGGCCCGCCTTGACGGCATAGTCGGTATTGATCGAGGCGGCGTCCAGGTCGGGCAGCGCGCGCGGCAGCTGGGCCGAATCGAGCTCGACGATGCAGATCTTCTTCGGGTTCTCGGCCACGTCGAGCGGCGTGGCGTTCACGCCATTGTTGCCGACGCCCGGCCTCAGCTTGATCACGCCGTACTTCTGCAGCAGCAGCAACGCGCGATTGCCGTTCGACGGATCGTTCTGGATGCCGACCTTGGCCCCCATCGGCAGGTCCTTCAACGACTTGATCTTCTGCGAATAGAAACCCATCGGCGCGGTGTAGGTCAGCCCGACGCTGACGATCTTGTAGCCACGCTGCTTGATCTGGCTGTCGAGGAAGGGCTGGTGCTGGAAGCCGTTGGCGTCGAGATCGCCCGAGTCGAGCGCCGCGTTCGGCTGCACGTAATCGTTGAATTCGATCACCTTGACCGGCAATCCGTCGTGAGCGGCCACTTTCGCCACTTCGCTCCAGATCTGCGCGTCCGGCCCGCTCATGGTGCCGATCCGCAGCGGCGTTCCCTCCGCCTGGGCCGCCGACATCACCGTGACCGACAAGGTCCCGCCAAGCACGGCAAGACGTGAAATCTGCGCGAACCACCCCGAAAAACGCCGCATTGCGATCCCTTTTTTTATCATGAACGTACTACGCATGTACGCATGACCGGGCGGTCGGTCCAACCAAGCATTGCCGATGAGCATCGATGCTGTTGCGCGAAAAGCAAACGTGGAATCGTCATATCGATTGCGGGCGCAACCGTCGTATCGTTTGCTGTGGTGCGGGCGCTACAGTCTGAACTATGACAATCGCTGTCACATTCATTACCTACCCGGCCGATAAAGTACGACCCGTTTCCTTCCAAACGTCAAGAGCGCGGAACCGCACACGCACAAGCACAACCTTCCTTATTTCGCTCGGAGATTGCCTTGAACAAGAAACTGTTGACCATCGCCGTGCTCGCCGCCACGGCCAGCGCTGCCCACGCACAAAGCAGCGTCACGCTGTACGGCGTCGCCGACGCCGGCTTTCTGTACAACAACAATGTAAAGGGTGCCAAGCAGTACTCGCTGTCGAGCGCCTCCTCGTCGCGCTGGGGCCTGCTCGGCTCCGAGGACCTGGGCGGCGGCGTGCGGGCCATCTTCGATCTCGAGAGCGGCTTCACGCTCGGCACCGGCACGCTGAGCCAGGGCGGCCTGGAGTTCGGCCGCAAGGCCTTCGTCGGCCTGGCCAGCAGCCACTGGGGCACGCTCACGCTCGGCCGCCAGTACTCGGCCAGCAACAACGCCACCGCGAACTTCGCCTCGGGCGCCGACTGGGCGGCATCGGGCCTGGGCTTCGGCACGCGCGCGGCCAATGTCGACAACGTCGATACCTCGAACCGCGTCCAGAACGCGATCAAGTACACCAGCCCCAGCATCCAGGGCATCAGGGTCGGCCTGCTGTACAGCCTCGGCGGCCAGGCCGGCCATGCCTCGCAGAACGAAGTGCTCGACGCCGGCATCGCCTACTCGAACGGCCCGGTCAAGCTCGGCGCGAGCTACATGTACACGAAGAATCCGTACTACGCGACCTTCGGCGACCAGGGCAACTCGTCCTCGCCGTCCTCGTCGGCCACCGGCGCGAAGAACAACATGCCGAGCCGCATCTTCGGCGGCTACGCCTCGGCCGGCTCGCAGCTGATCATCACGGCCGGCGGCTCCTACGCCTTCGGCCCGGCCACCGTCGCGCTGCTGTACTCGAACACGCAGTTCCAGAACCTCGGCACGGTCAACGCTGTCGGCAGCTTTGGCACCAAGTACAACGGCGGCACGGCCACCTTCAACTCCGGCGAAGTGAACCTGAAGTACCTGCTGACGCCGGCCCTGAAGCTGGCGGGTGCCTACATCTACACGCACAACAGCGGCGCCGACGGCGTGGGCAGCGCGCATTACAACCAGTTCAACCTCGGCACCATCTATTCACTGTCCAAGCGCACCTCGCTGTACGCGATCGGCTTCTACGAAGCCGCGTCCGGCATCGATTCGACGGGCGCCAAGGCAGTCGCGAACTTCAGCGGTTCGACGGTCTCGGCCACGCCGCACGCGGTGGCCGCCATCGTCGGCATGACGCACAAGTTCTGAGCATCGCAACCTTCCGAGCGTCTCCGGGGCCGCACCGCCCCCCGGACGCCTTTTCGACCGGCCTCTCGCGGCCGGTTTTTTTTCGTGCGCCCGGCTGGGCGCACACACTTGGAGGTGAAAGTCTTCTACACGCCCGACAAGGGGAAGTGTTAGCCAGAGGCAAGGGTGTCGTGGGCGACTGCGAATCCGAAGGAAGCCCGA
>JAYFRU010000205.1:0-6035 GCA_040946965.1 Burkholderia sp.
AACCATCGACGCTGAACTGGCCGATCTACTGGCTGGCTATGGAACCAAATTTCAAACTAGTTTTTCGTGAACACTTACCAATAGCGGACGGCCTAGCCGAGTCCCTTACGAAGCTGAAGAGGTGCGGCCCAAAGATGCGCGGGGGCCGCCCCAGCCGGCCACGCCATGCCTTCTCGGCCGCTACCGCGTGCTGCCGCGCACGCCGTTCTGCGGCGACTATCGCAAATGGACCTTGTGCGGGATGCCGCCGCCCGCCTCGGGCGGCCTGGCGATCGCGCAGATGTTCGCGCCTGTTCGACGGCCTGCCCGACTGGCAGAAACTGGGGGGACAGAAGCTGGTGCGCAACGACGGAGCCGGCCTGGAGCCTACGCCGCAGGCCTCGCATCTGTTCAGCGAGGCGGGACGGCTCGCCTACGCGGATCGCGCCCGCTACCTGGCCGATCCGGACTGCGTGCCGGCGCCGGCCGGCGACTGGCAGCGGCTAGTCGCGCCGACCTACCTGGCCGAGCGGCTGAAGCGCCTGGGCGACACCAGCCTGGGCCACGCCGAAGCAGGCGTGCCCGCCGATTCGACGCTGGCCACCTCGTTCGGCGACGATCCTGACGCGCTGGCGCCGCCGCCCGCGAACTGGCGGTGGTCGATCACGGCGGCGCGGTGGTATCGATGGCCTCGAGCTTGGGCGACCCATTCGGCTCGCGGCTGATGGTGCGCGGCTTCCTGCTCAACGACGCGTTGACCGGCTTCTCGCGCACGCCGCGCGACTGCGGCCGGCCGATCGCGAACCGCCTGGACGGCGGCAAGCGGCCCCGTTCCTCGCTCACGCCCGAGATCGCCTTCGAGCGCGGCACGCGGCGCGTGGCGCTGGTGCTCGGCGGCACCGACGCGATGCCGGTCGCGAAGACGCTGGTCGGCGTGGCCGACTGGGGCCTGACGGTGGCGCAGGCGATCGCCCGGCCGCACTTCGGCTCGCGCAACGGGCCCACCGAGCTGGAAGCGGGACGCGTGTCGGATACGCTGGTCGAGGGCCTGAAGCGGCGCGGGCACCAGGTCCAGCTCGGTCCGCTCACCTCGGGCCTGGTCGGGCTGCAGCGCGTCGCGCTCGACGGGCAATCGCTGTGGCTCGGCACCGCCGATCCGCGACGCGAGGGAGCGGCAGCGGGAGATTGACGATACGACCCTCGAACTTACAGGAAAGGAATATTGAAATATCCCAAATCGCCATTTACGCTGCGAGATTGGGATCTTAAAGTATTCCGGTATAGAACTGCTGCTCGAAAAATTCGTGGATGGAGCCTGGCAAGCTGCGGCCAAGGTCACGCTGGCCGATCCGCAGCGCGGCATCGGTTCCCCCTGCACGCTCGAATACCTGGCCGATTACGCATACGCCTATCTCGAGAGAGTCGGCGAACCGTCGCTGTCTACCCATGAGCCTGTCGGCTTCGAGATGAAACGCCATCCGGCCTGGGCGCCGTTTCTGCTCGACATGCTGTCGAGCGGATTCGGTCGCGAACTGCTGGTCGATCGCGAGGGCTGGCCACAACCGGACGGACCGCATAACGATGCTCGGTTGCTCGCTCATGGCGCAAGCAACCCTGTGCCGGCAACACGCGCATCGCGCAAGCCTACCGGTGGCTGCTGGATCAACTGCCCAGCGCGTCACGAGGCTGGCAACTGGAGGACATGCGGCGCCACGACGCCGACTTCATCGAATACGCGCATCTGCACGGCACGCTCGTCGCCGGCACCAGCACGCAAGGCCAGGCGGCCAAGCTCTGGCTCACCCGGCATCGCGACGGCCTGTACTACGCCGACACGCTGGTTCGCGACGAAGACGCCGCCGCGCACTATCTCGTGAAGATGCCGCGCAACGACCGCGACGCCGTGATGCTGCGCCACGAACATCTGTGGCTGACACTCGCACGCCGCGCCGGCCTGGTGGTCGAGGGCGCTCCCTTCATGTTCGGCGACCTGCTGTTCATTCCGCGTTTCGATCGCGTCGTCGACAATCCGCGCGTTCATCGTCGTGCGATGGAAAGCGCCTACAGCTTGCGCAACGTCGCGAAGCACGGTGCCATGCTGTTTCACGAAGACATCATCGACGACTGGATCGCCTATGCCGACACGGCCGTGCTCGGCAACGACCTGCTCGAATATCTGCAGCGCGACATGCTCGGCTACTGCCTGCGCGTGGACGACAATCATGGCCGCAACACGGCCTTCTTCCTGACGGATGAGGGCATACGGCTCACGCCGCTATTCGATTTCGCGCCCATGTTCCTCGGTGACGATCCGCCGACACGCTCGACACTGTGGCGCGAATTCCCGCCCGGCTTCCACGATCGCTGGCCGCTACTGTTCGAACGCTGGCTGCCCGAGCGGCTCGGCATCGACAACGCGGCCCAGCTTCGCGCGGCGCTGGTCGCATGGCGCGGCACGCTGGAACGCACGCGCGACGCGTTCATCGCGGCACCGCGCCACCCGCGCACCGACCTGTGCATTCCACGCTTTGCCACCGTACTCGGATCCCTCGATGCGCTACGCCAAAAAATCGCCTGAAGCACTGCGCGAACTGCGCAGCACCCTGCCCGAACGCCTGGCGCGCGGACGCCCGGACATCGCCGAGGCGGCGCGCTGGATTCGCGAAGCCATCGGCCTCAACCAGGAAGAATTCGCCGAACTGGTGGGCTTGAGCAAGCCCCTCGTGGCACGACTCGAACGCGGGGAAGCCAATCCCACCCTCGACACCTTGAACGCGATCGGCAAACCCTTCGGCCTGCGTATCGCCTTCGTGTCGAGGCAAGCAGCGCCGTACGGCGCGGATTCCATTGCGAGCTCGACTCAGGAAGCCGTTCCGGCACCGGTGCCGGTCGCGCAGCCGCTCCGCCCCCGCCACAAGCTCCCGCCCCTCGTCTTCGACAAGACCACCGAACAGGGCTCTTAACCCCGCCCCTTCCACGGCACCAATCGCCGCTCCAACGCGCGCATCGCCAGGTCGAAACCCCAGGCGATCGCGCCGATCAGCACGATCCCCATCACCACCACGTCGGTACGCAGGAAGCTCGAGGCGTTCAGCACCATCTGCCCGAGCCCGGCGGTGGTGGCCACCATCTCGGCGGCCACCAGGGTGGCCCAGCCGAAGCCGATCGCGATCCGCAGCCCGGTCAGGATCTCGGGCAGCGCGGCCGGCAGCACCACATGGCGCACCACCTGCATTGGGCTGCCGCCGAGCGACCAGGCCGCCGCGATCTGCTCGCCGGTCGCGCTGCGCACGCCGGCGCGCGCGGCCATCGCGATCGGCGCGAAGCAGGCCAGGAAGATCACCACGATCTTGGCGGTCTCGTCGATGCCGAACCAGATCACCACCAGCGGCAGGTAGGCCAGCGGCGGCAGCGGCCGGTAGAACTCCAGCGGCGGATCGAGCAGGCCGCGCGCGACGCGCCTCACGCCCATCAGGATGCCGACCGGGATGCCGAACAGGGACGCCAGCGCGAACGCGCCGAACACGCGCAGCGCGCTCCAGCCCAGGTGCTCGGCCAGCGGCACGCCGCCCTGGATGTTGCCGTGCCAGGCGTCGTCGAAGGCGCGCCAGACCGTGGCCGGCGACGGCAGGAACAGCGGCGGCACCCAGCCGAAATGGGTCGCGGCCCACCACAGCAGTGCCAGGCCCGCCACCGAGGCTGCGCTCAGCGCGGCGGTCGGCCCCTCGCCGGGACGCCGCGCGCCGCGATGCACGGTACGCCGGCGCGATGCGGCGCGCGGTGTGCCAGTGCTGTCGCCGGGCCCGGCCGGCGCACGACCGGCAGCAGGCGCGGCCGCAACACGAGGCGCCCGTGCCGCGCCCTCGCCGCCCGCGCTCACGATCGAGCCGGTCTGCCAGGTCACCGTGCGCGCACGAGCTTCGTCGGTCGTGCTCATGCCGCCTCCCTGGCGGTTTCGCATCCGTGCAGGCGGCCGATCAGCCGCTCGCGCCAGGCGATGAACTCCGGCGAGGACTTCACCGCGCGCGCGTCGCGCGTATGCACGTACTGCCGCGCGAACGGCAATTCATGGGATTCGGCGATGCGCCCCGGCCCCGGCGTCATCACCACCACCCGCGTGCCGAGGAACAGCGCCTCCTCGACGTCGTGGGTGATGAAGAACACGGTCTTGCCGGTACGCGCCCACAGATCGAGCACCAGCTCCTGCATGGTCTCGCGCGTCATCGCGTCGAGCGCGCCCATCGGCTCGTCCATCAGCAGCACGCGCGGATCGCCCGCCATCGCCCGCGCGATGCCCACCCGCTGCTGCATGCCGCCCGACAGCTCGTAGACGCGCGCATGCGCGTGACGCTCCAGCCCGACCAGGGCCAGCATCTGCCGCGCGCGGGCCTCGCGCTCGGCCTTCGCGACACGCTGGAAGCGCAGCCCCAGCGCCACATTGCCGAGCACGTCGAGCCAGGGCAGCAGCGCGTATTTCTGGAACACCACGCCGCGATCGGCGCCCGGGCCCATGACGGGTTCGCCGTCGATCAGCACCTCGCCAGCGCTGGGTTCGACGAAGCCGACGATGCAGTTCAGCAGGCTGGTCTTGCCGCAGCCCGAGGCGCCGACCGCGACCACGAATTCGCCGGCCTCGATCGACAGGTCGACCTCGTCGAGCGCGCGCGTGCCTTCCCGCCCGCGCTCTCCCGGATAGGCGACCGACAGCCGCCGGATATCGAGCGTGCTCATGCTTGTACCTCCCGGCCGTCGCTCAATGCGCGGCGGCCTTCACGAATTGCGGATCGACGCCGACCGAGTAATCCGGCAGCACCGTCTGGATCGTGCCCTGCGCCTTCAGGAAGGCCGCAGTGGCCGCCAGCGACTTCGCCGCGCCCGATTGCGCCGCCGCCCAGCCAGGTGGCTGAAGCCTGCTCGGCCGGCGAGGGGAAGGCATAGAGCGCGAGGCTGGCCGGCACCTCGTCGGGATTCGCTCCGGACTCCTTGGCAACCGCCGCAGCCTGCGCCGAGCCCTTGCCCCAGGCAGCCGGATGCGCGCGGTAGTCGGCATCGGCCGCCGCCAGCACCTTGACGAAGCGCGTCAGAAATTCGGGGTTGTCGCGCGCGAAGGCGCGGGTGGCCACGAAGCCGTCGAAGGTGGCCTTGCCGCTGACCTTGGCGACCTGGCCCGAGGTGATCAGCACCTTACCGTTCTGCTTGACCTTGGCGAGCACCGGGTCCCAGATGTAGGTTGCGTCGATGTCGCCGCGCGCCCAGGCCGCCGCTACCTCGGGCGGGCGCAAGTTGACGATCTTCACCTGGTTGGGATCGACGCCGGCCTGCTGCAGCGCGACCAGCGCATGGAAGTGCGAGGTCGACACGAAGGGCACGCCGAACTTGTGGCCCTTGAGGCCCGCCACGCTGGTCACGCCCGAGCCGTCGCGGGCAACCAGCGCCTCGGCGTCGTTGATGTTGTCGAGGATCCAGAACAGCGAGAGATCGACGCCCTGCGAGAGCCCGGCGGCGACCGGCGCCGAGCCGGCCTCGCCGACCTGCACCGAGCCCAGCGCGCGGATCACGTCGGCGCCGCTGCCGAGCTTGCGGAACGTCACCTTGTAGCCGGTCGCCTTCTCCACCTCGCCGGTGGCCTGCGCGTAGCGCCAGGGCACCACCATGTCCTGGTAGGCGATCACCACCTCCTTGTCGGCGGCGCGCGCGGGCGTGGCAGCGAGGCTGAGCGTGGCGACGGCGCCAGCGAGCGCGGCGGTCAGGACGGAACGGAAACGCAGCATGAATCACCTCTGCGAGTCGAATGCGGTGGCACGAAAACGCCTGATTATAGAGATTGCGCGCCGGCGCCGTTCCAATCATTTCTGCGATGCAATTGACGCTGCTGACGCTATGTTTTTCGCGTTCGACCGGATACGGCCGACGATCGGGCGCGTGACCCGGCGCGACTGCGAAAGCGGCCGGCGCGGCCGAGAACCGAGACAAACCGCCCGGATCGAGTAGGGTGAGGGGTTACCCCCTCAGCCCTCTCACACCACCGTACGTGCGGTTCCGCATACGGCGGTTCA
>JAYFRU010000206.1:0-6003 GCA_040946965.1 Burkholderia sp.
GGGCTGCGCGACGAAGAGTAGCTGCGCTTGAAGATCCTCACTTGCATGCTGCCTCGAATCTGAAAAATAGCGTTTTCTCATCACACTTTTCCGCGAAGACCCTCCAATCGCAACCCTGCCCCAACCTCACACGCTGAACCGATTCAACGTATAAGCCCGATAAGCCGCCACGAACGCATCGAATGACCCACAATCCTTGCCTTCAAGCTCCGCCTGCTCGTCCAGCGACTTCTCCGCGAGCCGCTCGGCTTCCTCCGCCGCCCCCGCATCAAGCGGCCGCGCATGGAAGTAATCGGCATGCGCCTCGCTCTGCCGCCGCGCGAAGTCCAGAAACGACTCGCCCCGCTCACGCATCTCGCGCAGCACCCGCGCCGAAGGCGTCAACTCCGGATCATCGAACTTGACGCGCTGCGCCGCCACCGCACGCGTATGCACGTCATCACCACGAATCTCGTCGAGCACGCGCGCCGCCGCCTCGATCTTCACGAACACTTCCTCGGCCCAGTCGCGCATCGAGATCGCCGCGCCGTCGCGCACCAGTTCCAGCCCCGGCTTGCGCCCTTCCATCGTCACGCGGCCGAAGTTCGCATTGGCCTCGCGATACGCGTCGCATTCGAGCTTCGCGCTCTCGTCGAGCGCACACACCAGCAGGTAGGCGTCCATGAAACGCGCCGTGTCCAGCGCGATACCTGTCGGCTCGAACGGATCGATGTCGAGGCAACGCACCTCGATGTACTGCACGCCGCGCGAGGCGAGCGCATGCAGCGGCCGCTCGCCCGAATAAGTCACGCGCTTGGGGCGGATCGTCGAGTAGAACTCGTTTTCGATCTGCAGCACGTTGGTATTGAGCTGGATCCACTCGCCGTCGCAATGCGTGCCGATCGCCTCGTAGGCCGGATACGGCTCGCTGACCGCCTTCGACAGCGCATCGAGGTAAGCATCGAGCGAGTTGTAGTCGGCCACCAGCGCGGCCTGCGCCGTGGTGTTCGAATAACCGAGGTCGCTCATGCGCAGGCTGGTCGCGTAGGGCCGATACAGCGTGGTGGCGTCGAAGCTCTCCAGCGCGCTGTCGCGTCCGCGCAGGAAGGCCTTGTCGAGCGCCGGCGAGGCGCCGAACAGGTACATCGGCAGCCAGCTGGTGCGACGGAAATTGCGGATCTGCGCGAGATACCGTTCGGACTGGTAATCGACCGAGCTACGTGCCGATTGCGCGTGCTCGCGCAGGCGCAGCCAGATGTCCTCGTGCAGCGAGTAGTTGTAGTGGATCCCAGCGATGCACTGCATGGTGCGGCCGTAGCGATAGGCCAGGCCGCGCCGGTAGATGGTCTTCAGGCGGCCGATGTTCGAGCTGCCGTAATCGGCGATCGGGATCTCGTCGTCGGCCGGCAGCTTGCCGGGCATCGACTCGTTCCAGAGCATCTCCTCGCCGAGCGAGCCATAAACCTCCCGATGCAGCTCGTCGAGCCGCTCGAGCGTGAGCGCGACATCGTGCTCGGCCGGCGTGATCAGCTCGATCAGCGCCTCGGAATAATCGGTCGTCAGCGAAGGATGGGTGAGCGCGGAACCCAGCGCGCGCGGATGCGGCGTCATCGCGATCATGCCGTCGCGCGTCACGCGCAGGCTTTCCTTTTCGATGCCGCGCAGGCAGTCAACCAGATGCCCGCGCGACGGCCCGGAGGCCAGCACGTCGAGGCGTTGCTGCAGCAAGTCGGTGTGGCTGGAAATCATCTTGTTCGACATGGATGCCAGGAAGCAGGCATGGCGGTTTGCTGCCACGCACACCGCCCGCCGGGATTGACGGTAGCGGGCACTTTAACATCTCGCCACGAGGCTCGCTTGAGCCGCCCCGGAATCGCGCCAAAGCCAGGCGGGGCGGGGCTTTGCGCGCTGCACCATCGGCCCGCTCCACGCCCGCCGACAGCCCTCAGCCGCCGCGCGCGCTGCCAGCCCGGTCGGCGATTTCATTCCACAGATGCATCGCCGCATAGGCGCGCCACGGGCGCCATGCATCGCTGCGCGCGCGCTGGTTCGCGGCACGGTCGAGCGCGGGATCGCGCGCGGTGATCGACTGCATCAGCGCCAGGTCGGAAGCGGGCCAGGCGTCGGCGTCGCGCCAGGCGCGCATCGCGATGTATTCGACGGTCCACGGGCCGATTCCCGGCAGCGCCAGCCAGGCCAGGCGCAGCGCAGCCAGCTCGAGCGGCGCGCCGGCCACGTCCACCGCATCGACGGGCACTTCGCCCGCTGCCACCGCCGCCGCGACGCCTTGCAGCGCGGCAATCCGTTTGCCCGGCATGCCGATCCCGCTCAGGTCGCAGGCTGCCAGCGCGGCCGGCTCGGGAAACCACCAGCCGACATCGGGATGCGGCGGCGCTGCGAGCGGCTCGCCGGTACGCTGGACCAATCGTCCGATGATGGTGGTGGCCGCCTTGACGCTGACCTGCTGGCCGACGATCGCGCGCAAGGCCAACTCGAATGCCGACCAGGCGCCCGGCACGCGCAGGCCCGGCGCGGCGGCTAGCAGCGGCGCGAGCCAGGCGTCGCGCGACAGGTCCCGGGCGATCGCCGAGGGTTCGGCGCGGACGTCGAACATGGTGGAGAGTCGCGCGACCAGCGCCGCGTCGGCCAGCTGCGCCGACGCGCCCTCGACGGTTGCGACCAGGCAGCGGCGACGCGCATGACGTCGCACCGTCAGCGCACCGTCAGCACACCATGTGCACCGCGATATTCGATGGCGCGCAGGTAGGCGCCGTCACTGACGGTTTCGACGCCGGGAATCGCGCGTCCGGCCAGGAAGCGCAGCAAGCGCGGCCAGTCGTAGGGCGGACGGAACGGCAAGTCGATCTCGACGCGTGCCGCGCCGTCCGTCACGCGGGCCGCACTTGCCAGCGCCTCGCTCATGCCGCGTCGTCGAGCGACAGCGCGGCCGGCTCGCCCGCCGCGTGCCGCGCCTCGGCCGCGAGCAGCGCGACCTTGCGCGCCGTGCCCCAGCGATACCCCGTCGCCGTGCCGTCTTTGTGGAGCACGCGATGGCAGGGAATCGCCAACGCCACGGGATTCGAGGCGCAGGCGCTGGCGACGGCACGCACCGCGCGCGGCGAACCGACCGCCTCGGCGATCTGCGCGTAGCTGCGCGTCTCGCCATAGGGGATCTTCTGCAGGGCTTCCCAGACGCGCTGCTGGAACGCCGTCGCGCTGATGTCGAGCGGCAGGGCGACGCGTTCGCTCGAACCGTGCAGATAAGCGTCGATCTCGGCGAGGAAGGGCGCGAGCCGCTCGGTCGCGGCCACGCATTCCGCATTCGCGAAGGTATCGCCCAGGTCCGCGACGAGCGACGCTGCGGCATCGCCAAACGCAATCTTGCAGATGCCACGCTCGGTCGCGGCCACCAGCACCTGGCCCAGCGGCGTCGGCGCAGTCGCGTAGTCGATGCGCAGCCTCGCGCCCTTGCGCCGGAACGCCGAGGGCGCCATCCCGAGCTCGCGCGGCACGGCCTCGTAGACACGCGACGACGATTGATAACCGGCATCGACAGCCGCGCGCGTGACGGGTGCGCCGCCTTCCAGCGCGTCGCGCGGCCTGGTACTGGCGCGGCGACACGCCGACCACGCGCTTGAACAGACGCTGCAGATGGAAGGGGCTGACGTGCACGGCCGCGCTCAGTTCGGCCAGCGTGGCGCGATCGCTAGCGTCGAGCACCGCGCAGGCGCGCCGCACGATCTCGACCTCGCGCGGCTCGCGCTCGGGCTGGCAGCGTTTGCAGGCGCGAAAACCGGCGGCACGCGCGGCGGCTGGGTCGTCGAAGAAACTAACGTTCGCGCGACGCGGCATGCGCGAGGCGCAGGTCGGGTGGCAGAACACGCCGGTGGTCTTCACCGCGTAGAAAAACGCGCCGTCGGCATCGGCATCGCGTGCGACGAGGGCTTCCCAGCGGGCTTCGTCGGTCGAGTACAGGGTGGGCATGATCGCCTCGCAATAACAGTGAGAACGGGTTCAACTCTACGCGGCGAGCCACGCGCTGCCTGCCGGAATCTTGCTCTGATATTCGGGTGAATTAAAAGGGCGTCATCGCCTTGGCACGTCACGGCCTCGCAGCGGAATTAAGCGAGAACTACACCCCAATCCGCAGGCCTTTGCCGCAGCGCGCGATCGAGCCAAAAGGGTGCGACAGAACGACTCTCTGACGATTTGTTGCAGTTGAATTATTGCGCCGCACCATCCCCCTGTGTATAGTTGGAACTGTCTCCTCCATGTCTCCTCCTGATATGGATTAAGCCCGCTCCCAGAGCGGGCTTTTTTTCGTCCTGAATTTCGTCCTGGCGCTGCTCAGGCGAGTGCTCGATTCGACGATTCTGCCCGCATCGGCCCCTTTCCGCCGCCCCGCTTCTCCTGGCCATCCCGTCTTCTCGGCGATCGTCTAGACTCGACGAGTCATTCGACAGGAGAATCCCCCGATGAAACCCCCGATACTCGGCATCGACCACGTGGTGCTGCGCGTCGCCGACATGAAGACGATGACGCGCTTCTACTGCGAGGTGATCGGTTGCCATATCGAGAAGGAGCAGCCCGATCTCGGGCTGGTGCAGTTGCGCGCCGGTCATTCGTTGATCGACCTGCTGATCGAGAACGCACCGATCGATCGCGCGGACAGCGGCGTGCCCGGCACCGGCCGCAACATGGACCATCTGTGCCTGCGGGTCGAACCGTTCGATGCCGAAGGGCTGCGCGCGCATCTCGCCGCGCATGGCGCCCGGCCGGGCGAGCCCGCCGAACGCTACGGCGCGGACGGCTACGGGCAGTCGATCTATCTGTTCGACCCCGAAGGCAATATGGTCGAGCTGAAGGGGCCGCCGCGCGCCGCGGCCGGCTGAGGTACCGGCCCACCCACTCGCGCCTGAAGGAAAACGAGGCCCGAAGCCGGCCTCGAATCGCGCCTCAGTTCTCGCCGCGCGGCTTGAGCACGGTCCATTCGACGGCGATCGGATCATGCGTCGCGCTCGAGATCCACACCGTGCCGTCCTGAATCGTGCATTGCAGGCGCATGGTGCGTTCGGCCAGCGCGCCGAGCGCCTCGGCCGTGCCCTCCAGCAGCGACAGCACGCGCACGTTGCGCAGCCGCTCAACCTTGCCCCGCACGCCCTGCCACCAGATGTCCGAGGTGCGGCCGCCGTAGGCGATCACGTCGACCTCGCCCGAGCGGCCGCTCGCCTTCGCGATGCGGCGCTCCTCGGGCTGGCCGATGTCGATCCAGGCCTCGATCGCGCCGGTCAGGTCCTTGAGCCAGAGATCGGGCTCGTCGGTATCGGACAGCCCCTTGCAGAACTCCAGCCGTTCGTGCGCGAACAGCGCGAACGCGACGATGCGCACCATCATCCGCTCGTCCGTTTCGGACGGGTGACGGGCCACCGTCAGCGAGTGATCGCCGTAGTAGTGCCGATCCATGTCGGCAATTTGCAGTTCAGCCTTGTAGATCGTCGATTTGAGCGCCATCGGGGGTCTTGCCGCATGCGGGCGAAAAGTTCGGTCGGGGCGTGATGATACCGAATGCGCGAGGCCAGCGCCGTGGCCCTATTTCAAAACGATGCGGCACCGACGGCGGCCGGACGCTATGACGATCGCCTGGTCATACAAGAAAATCCAAAACGCGGGCCCCCTGCAGTGCCTAGAATGAAAGCGAGGGCGCCGTCTCGCCCGCCAGCCGCATGGAGGCCATCGTGGTCGAGCAAGTGATCCTGGGCATTTTTCTGGTGCTGCCGCTCGTGATCGTCGCGGCGCTGTTCTCCGACGAGCTGTGGCAGGAACATCGACGGCGGCATCCGCGCGAGATGCGGGCCGCGCATGTCAGCCATATCGACTGGCGTCATCCCTGGAAACACTGGCGACGCGAGCACTGAGCACGCGCCACCGCTTCCCCCTTTCTCTCGCCGCCGGCGGGGGGGGGGGGGGGGGGGGGGGGGGGGGGGGGGGGGGGGGGGGGGGGGGGGGGGGGGGGGGGGGGGGGGG
>JAYFRU010000207.1:0-5922 GCA_040946965.1 Burkholderia sp.
ACCATCGATGTCGAGTTGGCCGATCTACTGGCCGGCTACGGCGTCAAATTTCAAACTAGTTTTGCGTGAACACTTATTTTGACGCGGGGGGCGGTCCATTCCACTATCGATTCGATATATATTTCGTCATTTTTCTAGTTTCCAATCAAGAAAATCGAATCGAAAATTCGATAAAGAATGGCAGGACGATCGGCCACGAGCATCCGTGCTTTCCTCCATCGCTCCCGTATCCTGCCCATCACCGCGTCGGTGCCGAATTCCCGGCACATCCAATCAGGACATCTCGATATATGGGAAACATCAAACAGCTCGGCCTGCTCTCCCTTCTCGTGCTCGCCGCCTGCGGCGGGGACGGCAACGGCCCTGCCGTGATCAACGCCGGTGGCCCCGGCGACCGCACCGCAGTCGCGCCCACGCGCGGCGACGGCGCCAGCGGAGCAGCGGCCGGCGCCTCATCGACGTCGAGTCCCGAAGCTGCCTCGGCACCACCGGCACCAGCCCCCTCCGCCACGCCCAGCGCGGCGGCAGGCACGACGGTCCAGGTGGATGGGCAGGATTGCTATACGCTGCTGCCGGACTTCGCGGCATCGGCCGGCGGCAGCTCGACGGTGTCGCTCTACCCGGCGCCGGGCACCGCCTATGTGAGCCACTATCGGGTCCTCGGCAATCCCGCATCGGCCGGTATGTGCCTGGCCAATTACCGGCGCGCCCTGGTCGGCCTGCCGGCCCTCGCCACCCGAGCCCCGCTCGCGACCGCCGCGCAGAATCATTCCAACTACATGCTCTGGAGCGGCACCCCCTCGCACGACGAGATCGCGGGCAAGACCGGCTACACCAGCGCCACGCCCAACGATCGGATCCAGGCGCTGTATCCGACCCGCATGACCGGCGAGGTACTGGCCTTCAGCGGCATCTCGACGTCTCAAGCCCGTGCGCCGCTGGCACTGTCGTCCAATGACGCGCTGGTCGCGCAATTGATCGACGCGCCCTTTCATCGGATGGGCCTGCTTGGCAACTTCCAATCGGCCGGCTCCGGCTACGCGAGCAAGGTCGAGTCCACCTCGAGCGGCGGCACCACCGCATCGTTCTACCAGGTTATCGACATGGCCGACGAACTGACGATCGGCACCGACACGCAATTGCTGGCCTATCCCTATGCCGGCCAGTCGGGCGTGCCCGCGAGCTGGGCCGACTACGAGAGCCCCGATCCCGCGCCCGGTTACCAGGGCAAGACGCTCGGCTATCCGATCAGCCTGCAGGGCTTGAAGACGGGCGCGACGCTCGACGTGACGAGCTTCGCCCTCGTCGATGCCGCCAATGCGAATGTCCCCTGCCTGCTGGCGGCCAGCTCGACAGCCAGCCTGCCCCAGCAAACGCGCGCGGAACTGCAGTCGTCGGCGATCTGCACGCCGCTGGCGCCCTTGAAGGCCGCGACGCGTTATACCGTCAGCGTCAAGGGACGCTACGGCTCGAATCCGTTCGAGCTCAGCTGGTCGTTCTCGACCTGAGGGGGAACGCCGCGCCCCCTGTCGCGGCTCGATCGGCGGCCGAACCGCATCGCGCGCAAACCGGCGATGCGGCCGACAGGCGGCATGGCGCCGCCCGTGACGCGCTAGCGCGCGAGCGCCTCGGCGCCGGCTGCCTCATCGACCTCGACCTCGACCTCGACCTCGGCCGGCGCCGGCGCCGGCGGCGCGAACCGGGAAAGGTCGCGATACGCCGCCCCCGGGTGCGCCTCGCCCAGGCGCGGCCCCTCGCCGAACAGCTTCTCGCGCAGCGTGCCGGGCCGGTAGGCCTTCGGATACACGCCGCGCCGCTGCAGTTCCGGCACCAGGTAGCCGACCACGTCCTCGAAGCTTTCGTGGGCCAGCGCGTAGGCGAGGTTGAAGCCGTTCACGCCGGTCTCCTCGACCCATTCCTGCAGGATGTCGGCGACCGTCGCGGCAGAGCCGACGAATACCGGCCCCAGCCCGCCGATGCCGCCGAAGCGCGCCAGCTCGTCGATGGTCCAGCTCTTCTCGCCGCTGGCCAAATGCTCGACGGCCGAAACGATGGCATTGGTCTCGACCCGCTTAACCAGGTCGGTCGGCGCGTACTGGCCGAAGTCGATGCCGGTCCAGCCCGACATCAGCACCAGCGAGCCATCGTAGGACACATAGCGCTGATAGTCCTCGAACTTCGCCTGCGCCTTGGCATCGGTCTCGTCGACCACGATCGTCACCAGCGTGTAGATCAGCAGCTTGGCCGGATCTCGGCCCGCCTCGATCGCGCGGCGCCGGATGTCGGCCACGTAGTCGCGCAGCGTCGCGCGGGTGGGCGCGGCGACGAACACGCATTCCGCGTGCTGGGCCGCGAATGCCTTGCCCGAACCCGAGGCGCCGGCCTGGTAGAGCACCGGCGTGCGCTGCGGTGAGGGCTCGCAGAGGTGATAGCCGGGCACGTCGAAATGCTTGCCCTGGTGGCGGATCGGGTGGATCTTGGCCGGATCGGCGAAGATGCGCCGCTCGCGGTCGCGCAGCACGGTGCCGTCCTCCCAGCTACCCTCGAACAGCTTGTAGAGCACCTCCAGGTATTCGGCCGCGATCTCGTAGCGGTCGTTGTGCCCCTCTAGGCCGGTCTGGCCCAGGTTGCGCGCGCCGCTTTCCAGGTAGGAGGTGACGATGTTCCAGCCCACCCGCCCCTTGCTGTGATGGTCGGCCGTCGAGAGCCGGCGCGCGAAGGTGTAGGGATGCTCGAACGAGGTCGAGGCGGTGATGCTGATGCCCAGGTGCTCGGTGGCCAGCGCGATCGGCGCGACCAGCTGCATCGGATCGTTGACGGGGATCTGCACGCCCTGGTGCAGCGCGTGATGGTTGCTGCCCTGGTAGACGTCGTAATAGCCGATCACATCGGCGATGAAGATGCCGTCGAAGACACCCTTCTCGAGCGTCCTGGCCAGGTCGGTCCAGTATTCGAGGTCCTTGTACTGCCAGGAGCGGTCGCGCGGGTGGGCCCACAGCCCCGGCGACTGGTGCCCGATGCAGTTCATCTCGAAGGCGTTGAACCGGATGGGTTTGCTCATGATTCGATATCTCCGCTCGGAAAGACCGCGCCAGGCAGCCGCCGCGCGGTCGGACGACATCCGTCGAATCTATCGAATGGCCCGGATCGCGACCAATATCAATTCCGGCAAACCTTATCGGTGCCGGCGGCAATTGCTTATCGCCGCCGGCGGATAGGCAGGCGCCATGAAAAAAGCGGTACCGGCCACGCATGACCGGTACGCCTGGGTTGGGGCGGGCGCCGCATCGGCCGCGCCTGCCCCTGTCTCCTCGTGCCTCGGGTTGCGCCGACGCCCGCTCAGGCCGTCGCGTTCAGCGCCTCAGCCAGCGCGCCGACCAGATTGTCGATCTCGCGCGGCTCCGCAATGAAAGGCGGCGCGAGCTGGATCGTGTCGCCGCCGTAGCGCACGTAGAAACCCTTTTCCCAGCAGCGCATCGTCACCTCGAACGGGCGGCGGCCCGGCTCGCCCGGCGCGCCCTCGATGGAGATGCCGGCCGCCAGCCCGAAGTTGCGGATGTCGGTCACGTGGCGCACGCCCTTCGGCCGTGCACGGCGTTCTCGAAATGCGGTGCCAGCGCGCGCACGCGGCCCACGCCGTCTTCCTTGACCAACAGGTTGAGCGCCGCGTTGCCGGCCGCGCAGGCCACCGGATGCGCCGAGTAGGTGTAGCCGTGCGGGAACTCCAGCATGTAGTCGGGGCCGCCGACGGCTATGAAGGTGTCGTAGATCTCCTTGGTCGCCACCAGGCCGCCCAGCGGCTAGGTGCCGTTGGTGACCTGCTTGGCGAAGTTCAGGATGTCGGGCGACACGCCGAACGCATCCGCGCCCGTCATCGCGCCAGCACGGCCGAAGCCGGTGATCACCTCGTCGAAGATCAGCAGGATGTCGTGCGCGGTGCAGATCTCGCGCAGACGCTTCAGGTAGCCCTTGGGCGGCACCACCACGCCGGCCGAGCCCGAGAACGGCTCGACGATCACCGCGGCGATGTTGGAGGCGTCGTGCAGCGCGATCAGCTCGAGCAGGCGGTCGGCCAGCTCGGCGCCCTGTTCGGGCAGGCCGCACGAGAACTGGTTCTGGGCCAGTTGCGTGTGCGGCAGGAAATCGGCCTCGATACCCTGGCCAAACAGCTTGCGGTTCGGCCCGATCCCGCCCACCGAAATGCCGCCGAAGTTCACGCCGTGGTAACCCTTCTCGCGGCCGATCAGGCGCGTCTTGCTGCCCTTGCCCTTGGCGCGCCAGTAGGCGCGGGCCATCTTCAGCGAGGTGTCGGCGGCCTCCGAACCCGAGCCGGTGAAGAACACGTAGTCGAGGCCGACCGGCGTCAGGTCCTTGATCTTGTTGGCCAGCTCGAAGGATTGCGGATGGCCGAACTGGAAGGCCGGCGAGTAATCGAGCTTGGCGATCTGGCGGCTGACCACCTCGGTGATCTCGCTGCGGCCGTGGCCGAGCCCGCAGCACCAGAGGCCGGACAGGCCGTCGAAGATCTTGCGGCCTTCGGCGTCGGTGTAATAGGCGCCCTTGCCCTCCACGATCAGGCGCGGGTCGCGCTTGAACTGGCGGTTGCCGGTAAACGGCATCCAGTGGGCCTCGAGCCAGGCGGCGTCGGTGCGGATCGCATCCGCTTGCGGGGTGGTCACGGTGTCGGCCATGTCGGCAGGCGCGCGGCGCTCCTCGGTGGGTTCGGTGTGTTGCGCATTGTTGGGTCGCCAGATAGTCTTGTGAATATCGCAATATCAATGTTCACTTGAGCATTCATGCAAGTAAGAAACCCAAGCATCGCGCCCTGCTCGGCCAGCTCAGCGACATGGACCTGCGCCTGCTGCGCGTCTTCAAGATGGTGGTGCAGTGCGGCGGGATGGCCGCCGCCGAACTGGAACTCAATATCGGCATCTCCACCATCAGCCGTCACGTCAAGGACCTGGAAACGCGGCTCGGCATGGTGCTGTGCCGGCGTGGCCGCGCCGGCTTCACGCTGACGCCGGAGGGGCAGACCGTCTACGAGGAAACCCTGCGCCTGCTAGTCTCGCTGGAGGCGTTCCGCGCCCGCGTGGACGGCATCCACGACCGGATGGGCGGCGAGCTGCAGGTGGCCATGTTCGACAAGACCGCCACCAACCCCGCAGCCCGCGTGGCCGAGGCGATCCGTCGTTTCACCGAGGCCGCGCCCGAGGTGGTGCTGAACCTGCATGTGGCCTCGCTCCAGGAGATCGAGCGCGGCGTGATCGACGGCAGCTACCAGGTCGGCATCATTCCCGAGCACCGCAGTTCGGGCAGCCTGGTCTATACCGATCTGTTCGACGAGCGCATGCTGCTCTACTGCGGTGCCGGCCATCCGCTGTTCGGCGCCGCCCACGAAAAACTCAGCTGGGACGGCATCCGCAAACACGCCTTCGCCGGGCTCGGCTTCCATTCGCCCAACCTGAAGCTCACGCACCGCGCCCTGCTCACCCGCAGCGCGACCGCCTCGGACCAGGAATCGGTGGCCACCCTGATCCTGTCGGGCAAGTTCCTCGGCTTCCTGCCCGACCATTACGCCGAGAGCTTCGAGCGCGCCGGCCGCATGCAGGCGGTCGCGCCGCAGCGCTTCCACTATCGCTGCCGCTTCGTCAGCCTGTTCCGGCGCTCGCCGCAGCCGTCGCGGGCCGCGCTGCTGTTCCAAGAATGCCTGAGCGCCGCGCACGCGGGCGAAAAAAAGGCCGGCGCGAAGTCCAGAAAGGCGGCATGACGCCGGGCGACACGGGCGCGGCAGCTGCCGCGCCGGCGAAACCGGCCCGCCGCGCACCCAGGCGCGCGGCGGCCGGCGCCTAGGGAAACGCTGATCAATGGACCAACTGCCCAAGTTGCAGGCGAGATGGTGTCGAATTTTCTGGATGACGAAGC
>JAYFRU010000208.1:0-5890 GCA_040946965.1 Burkholderia sp.
CGCTGCCGCTGGCGCAGACGGCCGACGACTACGAAGCACGGCTGCCCTGGAAACTCGGCAAGCCTGTCCGCAAGCCGCAGGCGTAAGCGCTAGCCGATCAGCCGCCGAGGCGCAAGGGGCGGGTTCGCTGATCGCTTACAATCAGGGTTCGTAAACAGGCTCACGTTGCATAACCGAGGCGACAACTACCTGGACGCGCACCGACTCCTCGCCGGCATCGGTGGGCGTCGCCTGCGGGCCGCCGCTGCGGCTGCACGAGGCCAGGCGCTCGGTCGACCGCTACGTCGCCAATCTGCTCAAGGAACGACAGGATTTCGAGGATCAGATCCGCCGGCTGCGCGCTGCGTTCTGCGAGGCGACGCTCGAGTTGCACGCGCTGAAGCGTCAGCACGGACGCCGGCATCACGACGTGAGACCTACGCAGACTTCAGCGAGGATCTGGCCTGAGCCTCGCGCGAACGCGCCGCCGGAGGCGATTCTCCGGCGGCGCGTTCGGCAATGTGGTGCGGCGCTCGCTCAAGCGCCTCATATGACAAAGGTCCGCGCCAGGCGGGCCGTTTCGACACCGGGCCATGGTTCGATGGCCCCGCTGCGGCTTATTTCTTGTCGGGATCGTCCGACGGCGTCGGCTGCTTGAAGGGGAACGAGCTGAACATCGATTTCGCCTGGCTCTGCATCTGTTCCTGCATTTGCACGAACATGTTCTTCGACTGCTCGATGTAGCTGGTCATCATCCCCTGCATCATCGGCGCCTGCATGTTCATGAACTGCGACCAGACCTCGGGGTTCATCGTGTTGCCGCCGTCGTAGAGATTCTTCGACTGGTCGGCGAGCTTGTTCTGGATGTCGATGAAGGCCTGGATGTTCTTTTCCAGGTAGGTGCCCATCATGCCCTGCATCGCATGGCCATAGAAGCGGATGATCTGCGAGAGCATCGACGAGGAGAACATCGGCACGCCGCCGCTTTCCTCCTCGAGAATGATCTGCAGCAGGATGCTGCGCGTGAGGTCCTCGGTGCTCTTCGCATCGACGACCTTGAAATCCTCCTGCTCGAGCACGAGTTGCTTCACATCGGTCAGCGTGATGTACGTGCTCGTTTCGGTGTCGTACAGCCGGCGATTCGGGTACTTCTTGATGAGTCGTTCGGCAGTCTTCTTTGTAGTAGTCATGGAACACCTGTGAGCGCCGGGGTGGCGCGATGACAGCGCTCGCCGCCGCGACGGCGAGCGGCCGGACGGAACGCACTCGGAATCTGTCGAGCCCGGAGCGCGGCCGGCCCCACACGGCAGCCGCGCCAGCGGGCTCAGCCCATGTGCAGACCGCCGTTGAGCGAAAAGTCGGCGCCCGTGGCGAAGCCCGATTCGTCCGAAGCGAGCCAGGACACGATCGAGGCGATCTCGTCGGGCGAGCCGAGGCGGCGCACCGGAATCGTCGCGACGATCTTCTCGAGCACATCGGGGCGGATCGCCTTGACCATGTCGGTACCGATGTAGCCCGGCGATAACGTATTGACCGTCACGCCCTTGGTCGCCACTTCCTGCGCCAGCGACATGCTGAAACCGTGGATGCCGGCCTTGGCGGTCGAATAATTGGTCTGGCCGAACTGGCCCTTCTGGCCATTCACCGACGAGATGTTGATCACGCGGCCCCAGCCGCGCTCGACCATCCCGTCGATCACCTGCTTGGTCACGTTGAACAGGCTGGTCAGGTTGGTATCGATCACGGCCTGCCAGTCTTCCAGCGTCATCTTGCGAAACACCACGTCGCGCGTGATGCCGGCATTGTTGACCAGCACGTCGACCTCGCCCACCTCGGCCTTGACCTTGTCGAAGGCGAGCTTGGTCGATTCCCAGTCGCCGACATTGCCCTCGGAGGCGTAGAAGTCGAAGCCCAGGGCCTTCTGGTCCTCGATCCACTTCGCGCGGCGCGGCGAATTTGGCCCGCAGCCGGCGACGACCTTGAAACCCTCCTTGTGCAGACGCTGGCAAATGCCCGTCCCGATGCCGCCCATGCCGCCCGTTACGTAAGCCACTCGCTGAGTCATACTGAACACTCCATTTATCGTTGTCGAAGCGCCGGACGGCGCTTCCTTCGTCGTCTGCCTGGTTCATGCGCGGCGCGCGCTCCCACCGCGCCGCGCGGCGGTGTCACGGACGCTCGAGCGCCAGCGCCACGCCCATCCCGCCGCCGATGCACAGCGAGGCGAGGCCACGCTTGGCATCGCGCTTCTGCATCTCGTGCAGCAGCGTGACCAGGATCCGGCAGCCCGATGCGCCTATCGGATGGCCGATCGCGATCGCGCCGCCGTTCACGTTCACCTTAGAGGTATCCCAGCCCATCTGCTGGTGCACGGCCAGCGCCTGCGCCACGAGGGCCTCGTTGATCTCCATCAGGTCGAGATCGCCGACCGACCAGCCGGCACGCTCCAGGCAACGGCGTGAGGCCGGCACCGGGCCCATGCCCATCACCTTCGGATCGACGCCGGCATTGGCGTAGGCCTTGATGCGCGCGAGCGGCGTGAGGCCGAGCGCCTTCGCCTTCTCGGCCGACATCACCAGCACTGCGGCGGCGCCGTCGTTGAGGCCCGAGGCATTGACCGCCGTCACCGAACCCTCCTTCGAGAAGGCCGGCTTCAGGCCCGCCAGCGACTCGGCCGTCACGCCGTGGCGCACGAACTCGTCGCTGGCGAAGCGAATCGGTTCGCCCTTGGGCTGCGGGATCTCGATCGGCACGATCTCGTCGTCGAAACGGCCCGACTTCTGGGCGGCCTCGGCCTTGTTCTGCGAAAGCGCCCTGGGCTTCGCGCGTGATGCCGTATTCCTTGGCCACGTTCTCGGCCGTGATACCCATGTGGTAGTTGTTGTAGACGTCCCAGAGGCCGTCCACGATCATGCTGTCGACCAGCTTGGCGTCACCCATCCGGAAGCCGTCGCGCGAACCCGGCAGCACGTGCGGTGCCGCGCTCATGTTCTCCTGGCCGCCCGCGATGACGATCTCGGCGTCGCCCGCGATGATCGCGTTGGCCGCCAGCATCACGGCCTTCAGGCCCGAGCCGCAGACCTTGTTGATGGTCATGCCCGGCACGGCGGTCGGCAGGCCAGCCTTGATCACGGCCTGGCGCGCCGGGTTCTGACCCGATGCGGCCGTCAGCACCTGTCCCATGATCACTTCGCTGATCTGGTCGGGCGCCACGCCGCTGCGTTCCAGCACGGCGCGAATCACGGTCGCGCCCAGTTCCGACGCGGCGATCTTAGCCGGCGAACCACCGAATTTGCCGACTGCGGTGCGCGCGGCCGATACGATCACTACGTCAGTCATGTCTTCATCCTCCAGGCCCGCACCGCGACACGCTCCGTTGAAAAAATGCCGGGGCACAGACAGCCAGCGTGCGCCGCCTGTCGCGATCCGTCAATGTCCCTGCTTCAATTCCTTACCAGGACGTAGCGCCCGGGTGCCGGCTCGATCACCGGGAAACTCGCCGAGCCCAGCGAGGCGCGCGGCTTGGTCTTGCGGCCGGCGTGCTGATCGAGCCAGTCGATCCATTCCGGCCACCAGCTGCCCGGGTGCTCGGTCGCCGCGTCGAACCAGTCCTGCGCCTGCTCCGGCAGCTCCTTCGCGTCGGGTGCGTCGAAGGTCCAGTAGCTGCGCTTGTTCTTGGCCGACGGATTGATCACCCCCGCGATATGGCCCGAGGCGCCGAGCACGAAGCGCAGCGGCCCGGTCAGCAGCGAGGTCGAGGCATAGGCGGTCTGCCAGGGCACGATGTGATCCTCGCGCGAGCCGTAGATGAAGGTCGGCACGTCGATGCGCGCGAGGTCGACCGGCTCGCCGCAAACGGTCAACGCACCGGGCTCGCGAAGCTTGTTCTCGAGGTAGGTATGGCGCAGATACCAGGCGTACATCGGGCCCGGCAGGTTGGTCGAGTCGCTGTTCCAGTACAACAGGTCGAACGGCGCCGGCGTGCGGCCCTTGAGGTAGTTGTCGACCACGTAGTTCCAGACCAGATCGTTGGGCCGCAGGAACGAAAAGGTATTGGCGAACTCGACGCCGTGCATCAGGCCCGGGGCCGCGCCGCGCTTGCCGCCGATCGACTGCTCGCGCATCTGCACGTGCGCCTCGTCGACGAACACGTTGAGCACGCCGGTATCGGTGAAGTCGAGCATCGCCGTGAGCAGCGTCATCGAGGCGACCGGGTGTTCGCGGCGAGCGGCCAGCACCGACAGCGCGGTGGCCAGCATGGTGCCGCCCACGCAGAAACCGAGCGCGTTGATCTGCTCGCGACCGCTGATCTGCCGGACCGTCTCGATCGCGGCCAGCACGCCCTCGTCCATGTAGTCGTCCCAGCTCTTGGCCGCGATCGACGCATCGGCGTTGCGCCACGACACCAGGTAGACCTGGTGGCCGCTGGCGAGCGCATGCGCGACCAGCGAATTCGCGGGCTGCAGGTCGAGGATGTAGAACTTGTTGATGCAGGGCGGCACGATCAGCAGCGGCCGTTCGTAGACGGTCGCCGTGACGGGCTGGTACTGGATCAGCTGGATCAGGTCGTTCTCGAACACCACCGCGCCGGGCGTGTTCGCGAGGTTCTTGCCGACCACGAATTGCGATTCGTCGGTCTGCGAAATCTTGCCGCGCTGCAGGTCGCCGAGCAGGTTCATCATGCCCTGCCGCAGACTTTCGCCCTGCGTGTCGAGCACGCTTTTCTGAGCCTCGGGATTCAGCGCGAGGAAGTTGCTCGGCGCCAGCGCCGCAGTCCACTGCTGCACCGCGAAGAGAATGCGCTCGTGCGTCTTGGCATCGGTCTCAACCGCCTCGGCGAGCGCCTGCAGGTAACGCGTATTGAGCAGGTACCAGGCAGCCGTGAAAGCGTGCGCGGGCGAGGCCTTCCAGGCATCGGCGCTGAAACGCCGGTCCTTCAGCTCGGGAGCCTCGAGCTGCGAGGCACTCGCCTTGCGGAACAACTTGGCGCTCTCGCGCGCATAGTCGGCCTGCAGCTGCTGCAACCGCACCGGCGGCACCGAGGCCACCGGCAGGGACATGCCCGGCAGCGCTGCGCCGCCTGGAAAGGCCGCGCCGAACTGACTGCCGAATTGGCCACCCAATGGCCCAGCAAACGGGCGACCCGATGGGCCACCAAACGGCGCGGCACCCGCCGCCGGCCACTCGGGCAGCTTGGGCATGGTGAACGGGAAAGGAAAGGAAGCAGCCGGATTCGCTTGCGCAGTCTGACCGGCTGCGGCGCGCAGCGGTTCCGCGAAGCGGCCCCATGCATCGAGCCACTGCTGGAACATCTGCTGGATCGGCTGGGACGCATCGGCCGTCTGGCGCCCCGGATTGAAGTCCGCTTGTGAGGAAGTCGACGAATTTTTCGGTGCTGTCATACCTGCTTTACCGGTGATTCCTGGCTGTGCATCTGGACATCCTGCGTCAACGACCTTCTGACGACGCGACTTGTCGGCCGTCATGCGCTGGAGGGCGGCTTCACGATTCTGCCGCCGTGCAGTAGTTTTATCATTATCGTTTTCCCCATGTGCTGCCGCAGGCGAAAACGAGCGAGGCCGCGACTATGCGACAATCTGTCGCAACATCGTCGGCAAGGGCCGGCCCGAGGCAAGCTGCGAGTGGCTTGGAGCCGGTTCAGCCTAACCGGGTTCCGTGACGGGAATCATGTTACGCGCCGCAGCAAAAAGTCCCCGGCATTTGTATCGGGCCAGGCAAGAAATACCCGTATCGATATGACCGATAGGCCGTGGAGAGGCAATCCCTCGCTCCGCCGGCCCAGTGAACCACCCCGCAGCAAGCTGCGGGGCATCTAAGTGTTCACGCAAAACTAGTTTGAAATTTGACGCCGTAGCCGGCCAGTAGATCGGCCAACTCGACATCGATGGTT
>JAYFRU010000209.1:0-5871 GCA_040946965.1 Burkholderia sp.
ACGAAGCACTGCTGCCCTGGAAACTCGGCAAGCCCGTCCGCAAGCCGAAGGCGTAAGCGCTAGCCGATCAGCCGCCGTGGCGCAAGGGGCGGGTTCGCTGATCGCTTACGCTTCGTCGTGGCGCAGCGCGGCGTGGGTGCGCGCGTTCTGCTCGTCGACCCAGGCGCGGGCGCGCCGGCTGTCGAGCGATTCGAGGAACTTGAAGGGATCCGGCCCGTCGGGCCAGTGGAACGAATCGGACATCGTGGTTCGGTTGGAGAGCAAACCCCGATTATGTCCGATCGCGCGGCGCGCGATGAAAAGCGCCGGAAACCGCGCGAGGCGACGCGAGGCGACACATCGGGCACGCCGGCCGCGCCGCATCGCGAAGCGCACGACAGCCGGCGCAGGCCGCCGCGCGTCTGCCCGCCGGCATCACGGCTCCAGGTGCAGTTCCTGGATCTTGCGCGTGATCGTGTTGCGGCCGATGCCGAGCCGCTCGGCCGCCTCGACCTTGCGCCCGCGCGTGAAGTCGAGCGCCTCGCGGATCACGGCCGCCTCGAAGCGGCGCGCGAGCTCGTCCATCACGTCGGCCGAGTTCTCGCGCAGCAGCCGCGCCACCTCGGTACGCAGGCCCTGCTCCCAGACCGGGTGACTGGACACCGGCGCGGCCACCGCGCCGCTGGCGATCGGCGCGCCGGGCAACACGCTGCCGGGCAGGCCGCCCATCGCGGCGCCATTCGTGCCGGCAAGCAGCGCATCGCCGCCGATCGTCCCCGTCGGCATCATGCCCTCGCCGGACATGGCCTGTACCGGGCCCAGATCGGGCGGCAGGTCTTTGATCTCGACCGTCTGCGCCGGCGCCATCACGGTCAGCCAGTTCGCGAGGTTCTCCAGCTGCCGCACGTTGCCGGGGAAGGGCAGCGAGGTCAGGTAGGCGAGCGCCTCGTCCGGCACGCGCTTGGGCTCGACGCCGAGATCGCGCGCGCTCTTCTGCAGGAAGTGTCGCGTCAGCAGCGGGATGTCCTCGCTGCGCTCGCGCAGCGCCGGCAGCCGCAGCCGGATCACGTTGAGGCGGTGATACAAGTCCTCGCGGAACAGGCCCTGGCGCACCCGCGACTCCAGGTTCTGGTGGGTCGCCGCGATCACGCGCACGTTGGCGCGCAGCGGGTTGTGACCGCCCACGCGATAGAACTGCCCGTCCGACAGCACGCGCAACAGGCGCGTCTGCAGGTCGAAGGGCATGTCGCCGATTTCGTCGAGGAACAGCGTGCCGTTCTCGGCCTGCTCGAAACGGCCCTGGCGCGTGGTTTGCGCGCCGGTGAAGGCGCCGCGCTCGTGGCCGAACAGTTCGGACTCCAGCAGGTCCTTCGGAATCGCCGCAGTGTTTAGCGCGATGAAGGGGCCGTTCGCGCGCGGGCTATGGCGGTGCAGCGCACGCGCCACCAACTCCTTGCCGGTGCCCGATTCGCCCGTGATCAACACGGTCGCGGCCGAATGCGAGAGCCGGCCGATGGCGCGGAACATGTCCTGCATGGCGGGCGCCTGGCCCAGCATCTCGGGCGCGTCGGCGAGCTTGTCGTCGTCGGGCACGCCGCTGCGCAGGCTTTCCTCGACCGCGCGCCGGATCAGCTCGACCGCCTTGTCGACGTCGAAGGGCTTGGCCAGGTACTCGAAGGCGCCGTCCTGGAACGCGGCCACCGCGCTGTCAAGGTCGGAGAACGCGGTCATGATGATGACGGGCAGGCCCGGCATCCGCTCGTGCATCGCCTGCAGCAGCTCGAGGCCCGAACCGCCCGGCATCCGGATGTCGGATACCAGCACCTGCGGCGATTCATGGTCGAGCGCGGCCAGCGCCTCACGTACGTTCGAGAAGCTTCGGGTCGCGAAGCTGTCGCGCGCGAGTGCCTTTTCGAGCACCCAGCGGATCGATTGGTCGTCGTCTACTATCCAGATCGGCTTCATAGGTCGGTCAGATGGATCGGTGAGTTGCTGCACTGCCGCTCAATGGTCGAGCGGCAGCAAGATCTGAAATTCGGTTCGCCCCGGCCGGCTTTCCACCTCGATCATTCCATCATGCTGCTGCACGAAGGTCTGCGCGAGCGTGAGGCCGAGGCCGCTGCCATCCTCTCGCCCCGACACCAGCGGATAGAAGATCCGGTCGCGGATGTCCTCGGGAATGCCGGGGCCGTTGTCGATCACGTGCAAGTCCAGTGCCAGCTTGAACAGCTTCTTGCCGATCGTGATCTTGCGCGCCACGCGGGTGCGCAATTCGATACGCGCATCGCCCTGGGCGATGCGTTCGCGCAACGCCTGCGCAGCGTTGCGCACGATGTTGAGCAGGGCCTGGATCAACTGCTCCTTGTCGCCGCGCAGGTCGGGCACGCTGACGTCGTAGTCGCGCTCGATGATCAGCCCGCGCGGGAATTCGGCCAGCATCACGGCGCGCACCCGCTCGCACACTTCGTGCACGTTGACGTCACCGACGATATGCGGATGCCGGTGCGGCTCCAGCAGCCGGTCGACCAGCGTCTGCAGCCGATCGGATTCCTTGATGATGACCTGCGTGTACTCGCGCAGCTCGCCGCGCTCGCGCTCGGACAGCTCGAACTCGAGCAGTTGCGCCGCGCTGCGGATGCCGCCGAGCGGGTTCTTGATCTCGTGCGCGAGATTGCGGATCAGGTGCTTGTTGACCGCGGTCAGGTCGTGGATCCGCTCCTCGCGGTCGGTACGCGACTGCCGCTCGTTCTCGAACAGCTCGACCAGCACGTAATCGGGCGCGCCCTCCAGGAAACCGACGATCGCATGTACGTGCAGCGCCTCGCGGCCGGGCCGCTCGAGCACGGTGTCGAGATGGGTGGCCTGGAAACGGCCCTCGCCGATCGCGGTGATGGTGGTCGCCAGCTCGGTCGAGTTCGGGAACAGGTCGCTCCACGGCATCTGCGCCAGCTGGCGGCGCGAGATATCGAGCATCGCCTCGGCCGACGGGTTCGCGAAGGCGATCCGCAGCGTGCGGCGATCGAGCACCAGCACCACCGTCGGCAGCGCCTCGAGCCCGTTCAACAGCCCCGAGCGCAACAGCCTCTCGTCGTCCGACAGCCGCTCCGGCTGCCCTGCCCTGGCCTTGATCAGATTCTTCAGAACCATCTTGCGTGGATGCCCGCTCATGACAGGTGAAACGGTGCAATGAAAAAGGGACGGCCCAACGCCGTCCCCTTCGCGTGTGCCCGGGCGCCCGGAAGCTTTCGCTCCCGTAAGCCGGACGGCAGGACAGCGCTTCGCTCGATGACGTGACGAAGCGCCATCGCCACGCTTACAGCGAGTAGTACATCTCGAACTCGACCGGGTGTGTGGTCATGCGGAACTTCGCGAGTTCCTGTTCCTTCAGGCCCAGGTACGCGTCGATCATCGCATCGGTGAACACGCCGCCGCGCGTCAGGAACTCGCGATCCTTGTCGAGTGCCTCGAGCGCCTGGTCCAGGCCCGCGCAGACGGTCGGGATCTTCGCATCCTCTTCCGGCGGCAGATCGTACAGGTTCTTGTCGGCGGCCTCGCCCGGATGGATCTTGTTCTGGATACCGTCCAGACCCGCCATCAGCAGGGCCGAGAAGCACAGGTACGGGTTCGCCATCGGATCCGGGAAGCGCGTCTCGATACGACGGCCCTTCGGGTTCGACACGTGCGGCATGCGGATCGATGCCGAACGGTTGCGTGCCGAGTAGGCCAGCTTGACCGGTGCCTCGAAGTGCGGGACCAGACGCTTGTACGAGTTCGTCGTCGGGTTGGTGATCGCGTTCAGTGCACGGGCGTGCTTGATGATGCCGCCGATGTAGAACAGCGCCGTTTCCGACAGGCCGGCGTAGCCGTTGCCCGCGAACAGGTTCTGGCCGTCCTTCCAGATCGACTGGTGCACGTGCATGCCCGAGCCGTTGTCGCCGACCACCGGCTTCGGCATGAAGGTTGCCGTCTTGCCGTAGGAGTGCGCGACGTTGTGGACGATGTACTTCAGCCATTGCGTCCAGTCGGCGCGCTCGACCAGGGTCGAGAACTTGGTGCCGATTTCGTTCTGGCCCTGGCCCGCCACTTCATGGTGGTGCACTTCGACCGGGATGCCGATCTGCTCGAGCAGCAGGCACATTTCCGAACGGATGTCCTGGAACGTGTCGACCGGCGCGACCGGGAAGTAGCCGCCCTTGGTGCCCGGACGGTGGCCCGTGTTGCCGCCTTCGAAGTCCTTGCCCGACGACCACGGGGCTTCCTCGGAATTGATCTTCACGAAGGTGCCCGACATGTCCGTGTTCCACTGGACCGAGTCGAAAATGAAGAATTCCGGCTCCGGACCGAAGAAGGCCGTGTCGCCGATGCCCGTGCTCTTCAGGTAGGCTTCCGCGCGCTTGGCCAGCGAGCGCGGGTCGCGCTCATAGCCCTTGCCGTCGGCCGGCTCGACCACGTCGCAGGTCAGCACCAGGGTCGACTCTTCGTAGAACGGGTCGACGAAGGCTGCGGACGGATCCGGCATGAGCAGCATGTCCGACGCTTCGATCCCCTTCCAGCCCGCGATCGACGAGCCGTCGAATGCATGGCCGCTTTCGAACTTGTCTTCGTCGAAAGCCGACACCGGCACCGACACGTGCTGTTCCTTGCCGCGCGTGTCCGTGAAGCGGAAATCGACAAACTTGACGTCCTCGTCCTTCACGAGCTGCATGACGTCGGCGACGGTTTTACTCATAACCTCTTCTCCTGATTGCACAAATCCGGCGGACTGGGACCGCCTCCGTTAAGCGGATGATTTCGGCTTCGGTGCTGGAGCGCAGCAAGGGGCCGACTTGACCGGAGCTACTAAAGCAGCTTCCATGCCACCCATGCAGCTTCCATGCCACCCATGCGCCAGTTCGGCGCGGCGGGCGGCGAACCGCGCCGGGACAGGGCCGGCCTGCGGGCTTTCGGGGCTTGGCCGACTTGGCTCGGCGCATTCGACGCACTAAATATAGGCAAAAACCAGAAAAGCGCACCAAAATAATGCCGATCCGTCCCCGAGTAAAGTTTTTGCACCGCCTTGGTGATTTTTGTGCGCCCGTTTGCACGCAAACGGGCGATCGGCCAGTGCGGCCTGGCGCCCGGCTTGCACGGCCCCCGCGCTAGAATGCCAATTTGATTCGACCAGAGAGTCTCGCCATGACCACGCTCGAACAGCTCTATGCCCACGCCGAAGCGCACCGCGTCGAAGGCAATCTGAGCTACGACGGCGCCCTGTCACCCGCCGAAGCCTTCGAACTGCTGCAACTGGATCCGGCCGTGCGCCTGGTCGACGTGCGCACCCGCGCCGAACTCGACTGGGTCGGCCGCCCGCTGGTCGGCGACGGCCAATACGCGCATGTCGAATGGACCCGCTATCCCGGCGGCGTGCCGAACCCCGAATTCATCGAGCAGCTGAAGACGGTGGCCGGGCCCGATACGCCGGTGCTGTTCCTGTGCCGCAGCGCGGCGCGCTCGAAGCTCGCCGCAGTGGCCGCCGCTCAGGCCGGCTACACGCAGGCGTTTCGACGTGCTTGAGGGTTGCGAGGGCGCGAAGGACGGTCAAGGGCATCGAAAGACGGTCGAAGGCTGGTACCATCACAAGCTGCCCTGGATCGGCGCTTGAAGGAGGCATGCGGTCCGGCTCATCGTCCGGTTCCGCGATGACATCACGATGACGGGCCACGAGATGCGGCCCTTGTCATTTGCGGTTTGCGAGGTAGCCCGGCAGCGGAAGCCGGCAACACCGCACGGGCAACTGCGGGGGAAGTGGGCCGCCCGAGCGGCCGAAGGCAGGCCGGCGCTGCAGCGTACTCACGCTCACCCGCGTCTCCTGCGCGACAACTTCGACCGGCGCGCTCTCCGGCGGCAGCAACC
>JAYFRU010000210.1:0-5857 GCA_040946965.1 Burkholderia sp.
GAACTCCACACCACGCCATCACCATCATGCCCGACGCGCGCGCGAACGAGGAAACGGTCGGGCCGAGTCGCTTACGCCGAAGGCGTAAGCGCTAGCCGATCAGCCGCCGTGGCGCAAGGGGCGGGTTCGCTGATCGCTTACACGACAACGGGTCCGTATCCGCCGCCCCCTCCCGCTCAACCGCCCCGAGTTCCAAAAAACAAAACCCCTCGTGACTTTCATCACGAGGGGTTTTGTCCAGTTGCTCAGCCTAAAGTCAGCCGTCAGCCAACCCGCTTATCACGCTCGAGCAATGCATACGCGCTGTGATTGTGAATCGCCTCGAAGTTCTCGGCCTCGAGCACATACGCGACGATCCGCTCGTCGGCATTGAGCCGCTGCGCGACATCACGCACCAGATCCTCGACGAATTTCGGATTCTCATACGCGCGCTCGGTGACGAGCTTCTCGTCGGGACGCTTGAGCAGCCCCCACAGCTCGCAGGAAGCCTCTTCCTCCGCGATCCGGATCAGTTCCTCGACTGCC
The DNA here is from genome assembly GCA_040946965.1 of Burkholderia sp. Lineage (GTDB taxonomy): Bacteria > Pseudomonadota > Gammaproteobacteria > Burkholderiales > Burkholderiaceae > Burkholderia. The sequence continues at coordinate 526 of JAYFRU010000210.1, forward strand.
ACCTCCCCATTCAGCTCGGCATCGATCGTCACGTGCGAGCGCTGGTTATGCGCGCCATACTGCGAGATCTTCTTCGAACACGGGCACAGGCTCGTAACCGGCACCAGCACCTTCAAAAACAGGCGCGTCACGCCGTTGCGCACCTCGCCGGCCAGCGTCACCTCGTAGTCGAGCAGGCTCTTCACTCCCGACACCGTCGCGGTCTTGCTAACGAAGTACGGAAACGACACCTCGATCCGGCCAGCCTCGGCCTCCAGCTTGCCGAGCATCGACACCAGCAGCCCCCGCAATGCCTCGGGCCCGAGCGGCTCCCGGTTTTCCTCGAGCAGCGCGACGAAACGCGACATATGCGTGCCCTTCTGCTCGGCCGGCAGATGCACGTCGAGGCTCCACGTGCCGACGCTCGGCTGGATCTCGCCGCTCGCGGTGCGCACCATCAGCGGATGGCGGACCGCCTTCACGCCGACGCGCTGGATCGGGATCTGCCGCGTATCGACCGTGCTCTGCACATCGGGCATCGCGAAGCCGGGATTCATCTGGTTCATCTTGTTCGAGTCCTTGTCATCGCGCGACGCGCCGGGCGGCACGCGCGCCTCCGCCCGGAAGCGGGGAGCCGGAAAAGCAACATGGACCCGCAGGCCCATGTGTTCCGTTCCGGAGATACGGAATGTCCGCTCGCCGAACCGGCCGAGCGGTGCCACGATCCTTAGGCCACGCGCTTCGCCTGGTCGGCGACGCTGTCGGACTGGCTGAGGAAACGCTCGCGGATCGACTTCGCGATACCGGCCGCGTCGAGGCCGCACAAAGACAGCAGCTTGGCGGGGTCGCCGTGATCGATGAAGCGATCGGGCAGGCCCAGTTGCAGCACCGGCCGGATCACGCCGCCTTCCATCAGGGCTTCCACGCAGGCCGAGCCCGCACCGCCCTGGATGCAGCCTTCCTCGACCGTGACGAGGTAGTCGTGCGTCTGCGCGAGTTCGCGGACCAGCTCGGCGTCGATCGGCTTCACGAAGCGCATGTTGGCGACCGTGGCGTCGAGTTCCTCGGCGGCAGCCAGCGAAGGCGCGACCATCGTGCCGAAAGCCAGGATCGCGACACGCTTGCCTTCCGGCTGAGCCGAACGACGGCGCACTTCGCCCTTGCCGACCGGGATCGCCGTCATCGCCTTGGCGGTCGGCACGCCGGTGCCGGCGCCGCGCGGGTAGCGCACGGCCGTCGGGTTCGACTGCTGAACCGCCGTGTAGAGCATCTGGCGGCATTCGTCCTCGTCCGACGCGGCCATCACCGTCATGTTCGGGATGCAACGCAGGAAAGCGAGATCGTAGGCGCCCGCGTGGGTCGCGCCGTCGGCGCCGACCAGGCCGGCGCGGTCGATCGCGAACACCACCGGCAGGTTCTGCAGTGCCACGTCGTGGATCAGCTGATCATAGCCGCGCTGCAGGAAAGTCGAGTAGATCGCGACCACCGGCTTGAGGCCCTCAGTCGCCATGCCGCCGGCGAAGGTCACCGCGTGCTGCTCGGCAATGCCGACGTCGTAGTAGCGATCCTTGAAGCGCTTCTCGAACTCGACCATGCCCGAGCCCTCGCGCATCGCCGGCGTAATGCCGACCACGCGCGCATCGAGCTCGGCCATGTCGCACAGCCACTCGCCGAACACCTGGGTATAGGTTTTCTTGGCGGGAGTGGTCGAGGGCTTGATGCCTTCGGCCGGATTGAACTTGCCCGGGCCGTGGTAGAGCACCGGATCGGCTTCGGCGAGCTTGTAGCCCTGGCCTTTCTTGGTGACCACGTGCAGGAACTGCGGACCGCGCAGCTTCTTGATGTTCTGCAGCGTCGGAATCAGCGAGTCGAGGTCGTGACCGTCGATCGGGCCGATGTAGTTGAAGCCGAATTCCTCGAACAGCGTGGCCGGCACCACCATGCCCTTGGCATGCTCCTCGAGCTTGCGCGCGAGTTCGAGCACCGGCGGCGCGACGCGCAGCACCTTCTCCACGCCGGCGCGGGCGGCCGCGTAGAAACGGCCCGACATCAGGCGCGCCAGGTGGCGGTTCAGCGCGCCGACCGGCGGCGAGATCGACATGTCGTTGTCGTTGAGGATCACCAGCAGCTTGGCATCCTCGGACACGCCGGCATTGTTCATCGCCTCGAAGGCCATGCCGGCCGTCATCGCGCCGTCGCCGATCACGGCGATCGAGAAGCGGTCGTCGCCGTTCAGCTGGCTGCCGATCGCCATGCCGAGCGCGGCCGAGATCGAGGTGCTCGAATGGGCGGTGCCGAAGGTGTCGTAGACCGATTCCGAGCGGCGCGGGAAACCCGAGATGCCCTCGAACTGGCGCAGCGAGCTCATCTGGTCGCGGCGGCCCGTCAGGATCTTGTGCGGGTAGGTCTGGTGACCGACATCCCACACGATGCGATCGTTCGGCGTATTGAAGACGTAGTGCAGCGCAAGCGTCAGTTCGACGGTGCCGAGATTGGACGACAAATGGCCGCCCGTCTTCGACACGCTGTCGAGCACGAACGAACGCAGCTCGTCAGCGAGCGGTTGCAGTTGGCGACGATCGAGGCGGCGCAGGTCCGCCGGGTCGTCGATGGTTTTCAGCAAGTCGTACATCGTCGTTCCATTCTAGGAAATCAAACGCGCCCGCACTTTTTATGCACGCTTCCTGGCGACCGGAAACGCGGCGGCGGGCTTTCGCGTCAGCTGACCCGGTTCACCACCAGGTCGGCGAGTTCGGCAAGACGCTGGGCGCGCGCGCCGAACGGTTGCAGCGCCGCGTGCGCATCGGCACGCAGTTGCGCGGCCAGCTCGCGCGATGCATCGAGGCCGATGATCGACACGTAGGTCGGCTTGTTGGCCGCCGCGTCCTTGCCCGCCGTTTTGCCGAGCGTCGCGGAATCGGTCGTCACGTCGAGAATGTCGTCGACCACCTGGAAGGCGAGACCGATCGCGTCGGCATAGACGTCGAGCGCGCGCATCGTGTCGTCCGACGGCGTGTCGCCGGTGAGCGCCCCCATGCGCACCGCGGCACGCAGCAGCGCGCCGGTCTTCTTGCGGTGCATCGTCTCGAGTTGCTCGCGCGTGAGCATCAGACCCACGCTGGCCAGGTCGATCGCCTGGCCACCGGCCATCCCGACCGAGCCGCTCGCCAGCGCCAGTTCGCGCACCAGCGCGGCCTGCTGGACAGGCGTGAGCACCTCCGCGTCGGTCAGCGCGACGAAGGCCTGCGATTGCAGCGCGTCGCCGACCAGCAACGCGGTCGGCTCGTCGTACTGGATATGGACGGTCGGCTTGCCGCGACGCAGCGCGTCGTCGTCCATGCACGGCATGTCGTCGTGCACCAGCGAGTAGACGTGGATCATCTCCAGCGCGGCCGAAGCGGCATTGCGCGCGGCCTCGGTGGCCCCCGTCAGCTCACCTGCGGCATGGCACAGCAGCGGACGCACCCGCTTGCCGCCGCCCATCACCGCATAACGCATCGCCTCGTGCAGCTTACCGGGCACCGCCGTCTCGGCCGGCAAGTAGTGGCCAAGCGCATCTTCGACGCGCGCCAGCACCGCGCGCATCCATTGTTCGAATGTCATAGATCGTCGTCTTCGCCGTCCGTGGCGCCCGCTCCGTTGGCGTGCGGCTTCAGCGTGGCCCCGTCGAGCACACACACCTGCTGCTCCACCTTGTCGAGTTGTTGTTGGCAAAACGCAACAAGAATCGCCCCGCGCCGATAGGCGGTAAGCGAATCCTCGAGGCTCAGTGTCCCGCCCTCCATCCGTGCGACAAGCGTTTCGAGCTCCTCGAGCGCGGTTTCGTAGGAGGCCGGCACCGATTCCGGGCCGGCACCCGACACCGCAGCGCCCGGAGTTGCGTTTTTCGCCATGGGACGAGGTATCAAATTTAAAAACAAGTCGAACATTCTACGGCAAAAGCGGAATCCAGCGCCGCCCGACGTGACCGATCCGCCCCCGCCAGCCTCGCCGCGGCTCCCCCAGCCGGACAAGATGCCGCAGCGTACGATACGAAATTTGACACAAATCAGGCACTTACCCCTCCCCAGGGAAACAGTTCCGGGTATAATGACCGGTTACCCTAAATCGATTTTTGATGGTTGGGTTGTTCACTGCTTTCACGCTTTCCGGGAGTGGGAATGTCCAATCTGAGCGGCGCGCTGCAGTTGAAGTCGGCATCCAGCCAGCTTCCAGTCACGGCTTACTTCGATGAGGCGCTGCTCCAGCGCGAAGTCGAAACCCTATTCAAGAAAGGACCTCGCTACGTCGGGCACGAATTGATGGTGCCCGAGGCGGGAGACTATTTTGCCTTGCCTTCCGAAAAGGAAGGTCGCGTGCTCGTGCGCAACCAGGAGTCGCGCAGCGAGCTGCTGTCCAACGTCTGCCGCCATCGGCAGGCGATCATGCTGAACGGCTGCGGCCACGCGAACAACATCGTGTGCCCGCTGCACCGCTGGACCTACGATCTCGACGGGCAACTGCTCGGGGCGCCCCATTTCCCCGACAAGCCCTACCTGAACCTCGGCAAGTCGCCCCTGCAGAACTGGCAGGGGCTGCTGTTCGAGGCCGAGGGCCGCAACGTCGCGCAGGATCTCGCGAACCTCGGCACGCGCCATCACTTCGACTTCTCGGACTACCAGTTCGATCACGTCGAGGTGCACGAGTGCGACTACAACTGGAAGACCTTCATCGAGGTCTACCTCGAGGATTACCACGTCGTCCCGTTCCACCCGGGCCTCGGCAGCTTCGTGTCCTGCGACGATCTCAAATGGGAGTTCGGCGACTGGTACAGCGTGCAGACGGTCGGCGTGCACAGCGCGCTCGCCAAGCCGGGCAGTCCGACCTACCAGAAATGGCACGAGCAGGTGCTGCGCTTTCGCGATGGCGTGCCGCCCGAGTTCGGCGCGATCTGGATGGTCTATTACCCGGGCCTGATGATCGAGTGGTATCCGCACGTGCTGGTGGTGTCCTGGCTGATCCCGCGCGGGCCGCAGAAGACCACTAACATCGTCGAGTTCTACTACCCCGAGGAAATCGCGCTGTTCGAGCGTGAGTTCGTCGAGGCCGAGCGGGCCGCCTACATGGAAACGGCCGTCGAGGACGACGAGATCGCGATGCGCATGGATGCCGGCCGTCGCGCCCTGATGGAGCGCGGCGAGTCGCAGGTCGGGCCGTACCAGAGCCCAATGGAAGACGGCATGCAGCACTTCCACGAATTCCTGAGGCGCAAGCTGGGAAGCCTATGAGGCAGCCGGCAGTGTATCGGATCCGGTTACATAGACACGGTTTTGCGATCAGGCGGCGCGCGGCAAGAGCGCTGCCTGACGGGCTT
>JAYFRU010000211.1:0-5831 GCA_040946965.1 Burkholderia sp.
CACGAACTCCACCACGCCATCACCATCATGCCCCACGCGCGCGCGAACAGGGAAACGGTCGCGCCGAGTCGCTTACTTTCCAGCCGCCTGGCGGCGTGCCGTTCAGCTCACGCGCATGCCGGGCTTGGCGCCGCTGTGCGGCTCGAGGATGTAGAGGCCCGGTTCGGCGTTCTCGTCCTTCGACGAGGCGGCCAGCACCATGCCTTCCGACATGCCGAACTTCATCTTGCGCGGCGCGAGGTTGGCGACCATCACCGTCAGCTTGCCGACCAGGTCTTCGGGCCGGTAGGCCGACTTGATGCCCGAGAACACGTTGCGGGTCGTTTCCTCGCCGATGTCGAGCGTCAGCTGCAGCAGCTTGTCCGAGCCCTCGACGGCCTGGCAGGCGACGATCTTCGCGATGCGTAGGTCGACCTTGGTGAAATCGTCGATCGAGATGGTGCCGTCGCCGGCCGGCGCGGCGGCTTCCTTGGCCGACTTCTTCTTCGCGTCCTTGGCATCCTTCGAGGCCTTGGCCGCGCCCTCGGCGCTGGCGGCCGCGTCGGTCGCGCCCAGCGAGCTGCGGTTGGCGGCCAGCAGCGCCTCGATCTGCTTCGGGTCGACCCGCGTCATCAGGTGCTGGTAGGCGTTGATCGGCTGCGTCGAGGACAGCGGCGTGGCGGCGCTCGCCCAAGCGAGCGGCACGATGCCGAGGAAGGCCTCGACGGCCTCGACCAGCTTCGGCAGCACCGGCTTGAGCGCCAGCGACAGCAGGCGGAACGCCTCCAGGCTGACGCTGCAGGTCTCGTGCAGGGCCACCGCGTTGGCCGGGTCCTTGGCCTGCTCCCAGGGCTTGGCGGTATCGACGTAGCCGTTTACCGCGTCGGCCAGCTCCATGGTCTGGCGCAGCGCGCGGCCATATTCGCGTGCCTCGTAGTGCGCGGCGATCTGCGGGATTGCCTCGCGCAGCGAGGCCAGTAGCGGGTGGTTCATCGCGCTGTCCTGCACGCGGCCCTCGAAACGCTTGATCAGGAAACCGGCCGCGCGGCTCGCGATATTCACGTACTTGCCGACCAGGTCGCTGTTCACGCGCGCCTGGAAGTCGTCGAGGTTCAGGTCGAGGTCTTCCATGGTGGCGTTCAGCTTGGCCGCGAAGTAGTAGCGCAGCCATTCCGGATTCATGCCGGTGTCGATCACGCTCTTGGCGGTGATGAAGGTGCCGCGCGACTTCGACATCTTCGCGCCGTCCACCGTCAGGAAGCCGTGCGCGAACACGTTGGTCGGCGTGCGATGGCCCGAGAACTCGAGCATCGCCGGCCAGAACAGCGTGTGGAAGTAGAGGATGTCCTTGCCGATGAAGTGATACTGCTCGGCGCCCGAACCGGGGCGCGTCCAGGCGTCGAAATCGAGGCCGCGCTGGTCGGCCAGGTTCTTGAAGCTCGCGTAGTAGCCGACCGGCGCGTCGAGCCAGACGTAGAAATACTTGCCGGGCGCGCCGGGGAGCTCGAAGCCGAAGTAGGGCGCATCGCGCGAGATGTCCCAGTCGGCCAGCTTCGCTTCACCGTCGTCGCCGAGCCATTCGCGTATCTTGTTGGTGGCCTCGGGCTGCGCGAGACCGCCGACCCAGCTGCGCAGGAAGTTCTCGCAGCGCGGGTCGGAGAGCTTGAAGAAGTGGTGCGTCGAGGTCTTGCGCACGGGCGTGGCGCCCGACACCACCGAGTAGGGGTTGATCAGCTCGGTGGGCTGGTAGGTCGAGCCGCAGACCTCGCAGCTGTCGCCGTACTGGTCCTTGGCATGGCACTTCGGGCACTCGCCCTTGATGAAGCGGTCCGGCAGGAACATTTCCTTGACGGGGTCGTAGGCCTGCTCGATGGCGCGCTCGGCGATCAAGCCCGCTTCCTTCAGCGCGAGGTAGATGTTCTCGCTGAGGACGCGGTTCTCCTCGGAATCGGTGGTGTAGAAGTTGTCGAAGGAGATCCCGTAGCTGTCGAAATCGCGCTTGTGCTCGCCCCAGACGCGCTCGATCAACTGCTTCGGGCTCAGGCCTTCCTGTTCCGCGCGCAGCATGACCGGCGTGCCGTGCGTGTCGTCGGCGCCGATGTAGTAGACCTCGTAGCCGTGCATTCGCAGCGTCCGCACCCAGATGTCGGTCTGGATGTACTCGACCAGGTGGCCGATGTGGATTTGCCCGTTCGCATAGGGCAGTGCGGAGGTGACGAGGATCTGGCGGCGGCTGGAAGGCGCGCCGACCTGCACGGTATTGAGGTCGGATGCGGACATAGGGTCGTCTGGAAAGCCGCGACGGTCGCGGCGGTAGTACGGGAAAAACGCGTAGGAACCTGCGATTCTAGCAGGCGGACGGGAATCGATCGCCGCCTTGGGCGCGAAGCGCCGAAACGGGCCGTTTTCGTGCCATTTCGGGCCGCAAACGCGGCAAAGCCCCGATTCTCTCCCCGTGGCCGTGACAATCTTTCCGAATGCTTTCAGGGATGCCCGGCGCGATGGCGGCAGCAATCCGTCAGGCCAGGTCAGTCGGTTTGGAGCGGAGAGAAGTGGGGAGGAAATCGATGCGATGTCGCCCGAATTGATGCGTTGCAGCAAGCGGACGACAGGCAAAAAAACCGGGGCGACTTTTGCCCCGGAGCAACAACGACAAGAGGAGAATGGTGACGCGTCTGCAAAGCAACAGTCGCGTACCGTAAGGAAAGACCCGGCGCTTGCGAATAAGTTCGAAAAAATTCTCAAATCTTCACAACCCGCCGCGAAAGCCTTGCCGGGCGGGCTGGTGCGGATCGCGTCCCAGTCCGCCTGTCCTCTCGCGAGCTGCCTGCGCTTACTGCTGCGGCTGCTGCGGCGCGCGCAGGTAGATCTCGACGCGGCGGTTCTGCGCGCGGCCGGCCTCGGTGGCGTTGTCGGCCACCGGGTTCGAGGCGCCCATGCCCTGGGCGCCCAGGCGGCCGCCGGCGACGCCGCGCTGCACCAGCGCGGTCACCACGCTGGTCGCGCGGTTCTGCGACAGCGTCTGGTTATGCGCGGCCGAACCCGTGCTGTCGGTGTAGCCGACCATCGAGGCGGTGATCTGCGGGTTCTGGTTCAGCGTCGAGGCCAAGTCGTTGAGCAGCGGGGCGAAGGCCGGCGTGATCGCGTACTGGTCGGTCGCGAAGGTCACCGAGCTCGGCACGTTCAGCTTGAGCGAGCCGTCCGGCTGTTCCGTCACCTGGGTGCCGGTCTTCTGGGCCGACGGCGCCAGGCGGTTCTTGATCGTCTGCCAGTTGTAGCCGGTCACGCCGCCGACCAGCGCGCCGACGCCGGCGCCGATCGCCGCGCCCTTGCCGCCGCCCGCGAGAGCGCCGATGCCCGCGCCCAGGGCCGCGCCGGCACCGGTGCCGACAGCGGTGTTGTTGCCTTGCGGCGAGGCGCAGCCTGCCAGCAGGGTGCCTGCGAGGGCGAAGACGGACAGGCGCGTCGCGATTTTGGTATTCATGTCGAGTTCCTCTCTGAAGTGAACGAGTCGGTCACTACGCGGTGGAGCGCCTCGTGTGGACGAGGCGCCTCAGGCGGGCCGCATGCCCCGTTCGGGACCAAGGCTGTTCGGACGGAGCGGCGTCCAGCCTCTACAATATAAGGCGCTGCGGGGCCGATGTGGCCCCGACCTGCGCCGCTCGCGATCATTGCGCTGCGGCCGGTTTCGCGCAATGTCGTGCAATAAATTCTTTCACTTTTCCCGCCTGCTGCGCCGTAATCTGACGATTGATGACGTTTCGTCGGCGGAATCGTCGATTCCGAGACGCTTTCGTGACAGGCGGGCGAGGTGGCACCCACGGAGTTTCGATGAGTATTGATCGGGCCACTGTCGACGCCGCGCTCGCGGCGCTCGTCGACCCCAACACCGGCCGCCCCTACGCCGCCAACAAGGGTATTCGCGAGGTCGCGATCGACGGCGATACGGTTTCCGTCAGCGTGGTGCTGGGGTACCCCGCGCTGAGCCAGCACGAGGACGTGCGCCAGCGCGTGGCCACCGCGCTGGCCCAGGTGCCGGGCGTGCGCGCCGCGCGCGTGGCGCTCAGCCAGGACATCGTCGCCCATACCGTGCAGCGCGGCGTGAAGCTGCTGCCGAACGTGAAGAACATCGTGGCGGTGGCCTCGGGCAAGGGCGGCGTGGGCAAGAGCACCACCGCCGTCAACCTGGCGCTGGCGCTGGCCCAGGAAGGTGCCTCGGTCGGCATCCTCGACGCTGACATCTACGGCCCCTCGCTGCCGACCATGCTCGGCGTGCACGGCCGCCCCGAGTCGCCCGACGACAAATCCATGAACCCGCTGGTGGGCCACGGCCTGCAGGCCAACTCGATCGGCTTCCTGATCGACGAGGACAACCCGATGGTCTGGCGCGGGCCGATGGCGACCTCGGCGCTGGAACAGTTGCTGCGACAGACCAACTGGCAGGACCTCGACTACCTGATCGTCGACATGCCGCCGGGCACCGGCGATATCCAGCTCACGCTGGCGCAACGCGTGCCGGTGACGGGCGCGGTGATCGTCACCACGCCGCAGGACATCGCCCTGCTCGACGCCAAGAAGGGCCTCAAGATGTTCGAGAAGGTGGGCATCCCGATCCTCGGCATCGTGGAGAACATGAGCATCCACGTCTGCTCGAACTGCGGGCACGAGGAGCACGTGTTCGGCGCCGGGGGCGCGGCGCACATGGCGGCCGACTACGGCGTGCCGGTGCTGGGCAGCCTGCCGCTGGACATCGCGATCCGCGAGCAGGCCGACAGCGGCACGCCGACCGTGGCCGCCGCGCCCGATTCCGCAGTGGCGGCGCGCTATCGCGAGATCGCGCGGCAGGTGGCGATCGCGATTGCCGAGCGCGCCAGGGACATGAGCGCGAAATTCCCCTCGATCGTGGTTCAAAATACGTAAAACCAGGCTCGCGGCGATGTTTCACGCGGGGCAGCCGGGGTATGATGACGACTTTTCCCCTGGTCCCCTTTTTCTGTACGGCCAGCGCTCCTGCCTATCCGGCATGCGCGCCGGCGTGAGGATCGCATGAAACAACGATTCGACGGGACGGCTGGCGCCACCGCGCTCGCCGTGCTGGCCGCGACGGTCCTGCTCAATGGCTGCACCTCCTTCGCGTCGACCCACGAGAAGCGCGCCGACGCGATGCTGCAGCCGACCGTCGGCAGCCAGACGCGCGGCGCGGTGAGCTTTGTCGAGCGCCCCGACGGGGTGCAGGTCACCTACAACATCGTCGGCCTGCCGCCCAACAGCGACCACGCGCTGCAGATCCACGAACGCGGCGACTGCAATGCCGTGGACGGCTCCAGCGCCGGCCCGGTGTTCGCGCCGGCCGCCGACCGGCTGCGCGTCGGCGCGCGTGTGGCGGGCGATCTCGGCAACCTCCATGCCGATTCCACCGGCGTGGCCGCCGGCTTCATCGTGGCACCCGATGTCGCGCTCGACGGCGTGCGCTCGGTGCTCAACCGCTCGGTCCTGATCCATCGCGACGCCAGCGACCCGGCCTTCTCCCAGCACGGCGCGGGGCCCGGCCTCGCTTGCGGCGTGGTGCGCCAATAACGTGCCGCCGCGCGGCCGCCACGATCGCGTAAAATGTGCGACTTTCCCTGCCGCTGGCCGTCGGCCGCCGGCTCCGCCCGGCGGCGCGACCCCGATCTGTAGCCTTATCTGGCGCCTTTTTATGGGTCTTCGCGGAAAAGTGTGATGAATTTTCATGATAAAACTGCCTGAGAGCCAGTCTGGAAGGGGGGTTGCGGAATGTGAGCGGCACACGAAATCGGGCATGATTTCGCGATGGCTACTTCACGCAAACACAAGCGTCTCTCGGACGCATA
>JAYFRU010000212.1:0-5824 GCA_040946965.1 Burkholderia sp.
ACAAGCCCGGATATAAAGCTGCAGCCCATCCTGTCGCAGTCGGCACACACGAAAAACCTTCGCAAACGGGAGGCGTTTATATAACACCGCGATGGACGATTCCATCCTCAGCCCGCGCGACTGGCCCTCGCATCCCGCCTACGTGCATCCCGAATACCGTTCCTCGGTCAAGCGCGGCCCGACCCGGCCGCTGGTGCCGCTCAAGGAGAAGCTGCGCAACCAGTTCGTGCCGGTCTACGGCACCGACGACCTCGGCGCGCTCGACCACGACCTGACGCGCAATGCCGTGAAGAACGGCGAGCCGCTCGGCGAGCGGATCATCGTCACGGGCCGGGTGCTCGACGAGGGCGGCAAGCCGCTGCGCAACACCCTGGTGGAGGTCTGGCAGGCCAATGCGGCTGGCCGTTACGTGCACAAGGCCGACCAGCACGACGCGCCGCTCGACCCGAACTTCCTAGGCGCGGGCCGCTGCTTGACCGACGACCAGGGCCACTACCGCTTCCTCACCATCAAGCCCGGCGCCTACCCGTGGGGCAACCACCCCAACGCCTGGCACCCGAACCATATCCATTTCTCGCTGTTCGGCGATTATTTCGGCTCGCGCCTGGTCACCCAGATGTACTTCCCGGGCGACCCGCTGCTGCAGTACGACCCGATCTTCCAGGGCACGCCGGACCAGGCGCGCGAGCGCCTGGTCTCGCGCTTCGCGCTCGACGTCACCGAGGAAGGCTACGCGCTCGGCTACGAATTCGACATCGTGCTGCGCGGCCGCGACGCCACCCCGATGGAGCGCTGATCATGACGACCCTGCAACAGACTCCTTCCCAGACCGTCGGCCCCTACTTCGCCTACGGCCTCTGCCCCGAGCAGTACAACTTCGACATGAAGAGCCTGTTCTCGCCCGATATCGCCGAGCCGCACGCGGCGGGCGAGCATGTAGTGCTGATCGGCCAGGTGTTCGACGGCGACGGCAAGACCATCCTCGACGCCATGCTCGAATTCACCCAGGTGGACGCGAACGCCCGCTTCCCGGCCTCGCGCGCCGATGCGACGGCGAGCGGCTTCACGGGCTTCGCGCGGGTCGGCACGGGCACCGATGCCCAGCATCGCTTCGTGGTGCGTACCGTGAAGCCGGCCGCCACCGAGGCCGGCGCGCCGCATGTGGACGTGACGGTGATGATGCGCGGCGTGCTCACGCATGCCTTCACGCGCGTATACCTTCGACGACGAATCGGCTGTCAACGCGGCGGACCCAGTGCTCGAGAGCGTGCCGGCGGCGCGCCGCGACACGCTGATCGCGCGGCGCGAGCAGGTGGCCAACGGTGTGATCGTCTATCGCTTCGATATCCGCATGCAGGGCGAGCGCGAGACGGTGTTCTTCGATCTGTGACGCGCGCATGACGCGCGACCGACCGGCCGAGAGGGCCGGGATCGGTGCGAGGCCGGGGCTGGCTCCCCGGCCTTTTTTCATGCCGCAGCGGAAGACGACGGCGGCGGCGCGCCGTGTCGCTCAGCGCGCGTAGACGGCGTCGTGCAAGGCAATCGTCAGCAGGCCCGACATGCCCTCGTAGGCGGTATTGCTGAGCAGCAGCACGGTGAGCCCCAGCGCGCGATCGATGAACCACGAATGGCCATAGACGCCGCCCCATTGCAGCGTGCCGGCATTCTGCGGGGTGCCGGCCGCAGCCGGGTCGTCGAGCACCGCGCTCAGGTAGCCGAAGCCCCAGCCGGGCCCGCGCGTCCCAGCGCCGGCACCAGCCTGGTCGCGGCGCGCCGCATCGGCCAGCGCCTTGGGCAGGAAACCGGAGTTGGCGCGAATCGCCTCCAGCGCGCGCAGGACGTCGTCGGCCGAGCCGTACATGCCGGCGCCGCCCGAGGGATAGGTGCCGGGCTCGAACACGCGCGAGGGCGCGAAACGCACCGCCGCGCCATGCCCTTCCGGCAGCGGCACGTCGATGCCGTCGCGCATGCGCACCGGCTCGGGCCGGCCGTCGTGGTAAGGCACAGCGAAGCGCTCGGGCTCATCCGAGACGAAACCGCAGTCGCGCATGCCGAGCGGCGCGGCCACCAGCGACTCCACCGCCGCCGCCAGCGACTGCCCGGTGGCACGCTCGACCACCGCGCCGAGCACGTCGAGCGCCAGCGAATACTGCCAGCCGCTGCCCGGCGCGAAGGCGAGCGGCGCCAAGGCGAGGCGGCGCAGGTTTTCATGGAGATCAAAATCGCGCAGATCGATGCCGTCCGAGGTGCCGAGCCGGTCGTACAGCGAGCTGGCGCCCTCGAGCAGCCAGTAGCAGAGCCCGGCGGTATGCGTGAGCAGGTGGTGAATGGTGACGATCGGCTCGCTGCCGTCGGCCAGCCGGGGCCGGAACTCGGGCAGCCAGCGCGTGACCGGCGCGTCGAGCGCGAGTTCGCCGCGCGCCACCAGCCGCAGCACGGCCAGCGCGACGATCGGCTTGGTCACCGAGGCGAGCTGGAACAGCGTGCCTCGTGCATCGGCCGCCCCGCCTCGCGGTCGGCCAGCCCCTGTGCACGGCGATACAGCACCTCGCCATGCTGCGCGATGATCGCCACCGCGCCGACCAGCCGCCGCTCGCGCAGCGCCTGGTCGAACACGGCATCGAGGCGAGCGGCCAGCGAGGCGGCATCGAGTGAGGGGGTGGTCGGGTCGAGCGAGGCAGCGGTCATGGCGAGGTCCGGTGGCGGAAAATCCCGATTCTAGACAGAGCGGCACCGGCTTGCACCGTGCTTGCGCTCGCCCCCACGCCACCGATACAGTCACGCTTCAGGCCCGGCGCCGCCTGAGCGCCGGCTCGCGGCCGATTTCCCGTGCGTTGCTTGCCCGCCGGTCACCCGCGCTTATTCGCGTTTATCCGCTTCCCGCCGACTGTTTAGCCGCCTCTCATCCCGCATCTCATCCCGTCTCGCGTTCCGCCATGTCCGCCTCCGCCAGCCTCGCCCAAGCCGCCTCCGCCACCGACCTGATCGCGCTCGGCACGCTCGCGCTGCTCTACCTGCTCGGCCTGGGCTGGGCCGGCTGGCATGCGGCGCGCGCCAGGCGCGGCCGGCTCTACTGGGTGGCTTGCCTCGCGCTGATCGTGGCCGGCACGCTGGCGGCCGTGTTCGCACGCCCCGACACGCCGGACAGCGGGGAGATGCCGGCCGGCTTCGCGCTGGGCGTGATGGTGAGCTTCGCCGGCCTGGCCGCGACTGCGGCCGGCTGTGCCTGGCAGGCGATCCGCCGGCTGCGCGAGAACCGCGAAAGGAGCGCCTTACGCAGGCGTTTTTCGCCCATGCGCGGTCATCGCCCACCCAAGCCCGCTATCATGTGCGCACTTTCAGCGCTCGCCGGTTCGGCGAGCCTACGGTTGGAGAACTCATGGCCTTGCCTCAGGACAGCGTCAACATGGCGCTCTTTTGCGACTTCGAAAATATCGCGCTCGGCGTGCGCGACACGAAGTTCGAGAAATTCGACATCAAGCCGGTGCTCGAAAAACTGCTGCTGAAGGGCAGTATCGTGGTCAAGAAGGCCTATTGCGACTGGGATCGCTACAAGACCTTCAAGGGCGTCATGCACGAGGCGAGCTTCGAGCTGATCGAGATCCCGCACGTGCGCCAGTCGGGCAAGAACTCGGCCGACATCCGGCTGGTGGTCGACGCGCTCGATCTCTGCTACACGAAATCGCACGTCGATACCTTCGTGATCATCAGCGGCGACTCGGATTTCTCGCCGCTGGTCTCGAAGCTGCGCGAGAACGCCAAGCGCGTGATCGGCGTGGGCGTGAAGAACTCGACCTCGGACCTGCTGGTCGCCAACTGCGACGAATTCATCTTCTACGACGATCTCGCCCGCGAACTGCAGCGCGCCCAGGCCAAGCACGAGTCGCGCACCAGCACCGACAGCGGCAAGCGCGCGGCCGACGACAAGCAGCGTAAGCAGGACGGCGACGCGCGCAAGCTCGAGGCGATCACGATCGCGGTCGAGACCTTCGACGCGCTCGCCTCCGAGCGCAGCGACAGCGGCAAGATCTGGGCCTCGATGCTCAAGAGCGCGATCAAGCGGCGCAAGCCGGGCTTCAACGAGACCTACTACGGCTTCCGCGCCTTCGGTAACCTGCTCGACGAGGCGCAGGCGCACGGGCTGCTCGAGATCGGCCGCGACGAGAAGTCGGGCACTTATGTGTCGCGTCCGGCCCAGGGCGCGGAGGCCGAGGCGGGTTTCGGCGCGGATGCGCCGAGGGCTGCCGACGAGGCGATCGGCGACGAAGCATCGGCAGCGGCGGCACCGCAGCAGCCGGCACGGCATGGCGGCGGTTCGCGTCATCGGGACCAGAAGGAACACAAGCAGCAGAAGGAGCGCCGCGCGCACCAGGACGGCGGCCGTCGCCAGGAAGGCGAGACGGAAGCCGAGGCAGCCGCGCAGCCGGTGCAGGCCGAGGCAAAACGCGAATCGCGGTGTGACGGCGAGCGCCGCCACCCCAACCAGCGCGACGAAGCCAAGCACGGCAAGGGGCGCGGCTCGCGCAAGCCGGAACAGATGCCGCTGATCGAGGAGGCGCCGGCGCGGGCCGAGCCGGTGGTGGTCGAGAGCACGCCGGCCATGCCCGACGAGGTGGTGCCGGCCTTCGCCGACGTCGCCGACGATCTGCCGCCGGCAACCCGGGACGACGAGGCATCGAACCCGGCACCGGCCCCGACCGCCAAGTCGACGCGCGCGAAGAAAACGCCGGCTCGCGCTCGCAAGGTGGCGGCGAAGAAAACCACTGCCGCCTCCGTGGAAGCGGATGCCGGCGCCGAAACCGCGCCGCCGGACGACCTGCTGTCCGGCACCGGCGCGGCAGCGGCTGGTGACGAGACCGCAGCGGCCGCCCCGGCCAAGCGCACCCGCACCCCGCGCAGCGGCACCACGCGGGCACGCCGTCCGCGCGGCGCGACCGGGACCGGCAACGAGTCCTGAGAACGGCGCGGCGGCTCGAGCATGATCGACGGCGCCACGCTCGACGCCCTGCGCGAGGGATGTGCGGCCTGCTTCGGCACGGCCGCCGTCTGGCCGCTGGTCAAGCGGGCCTATCGCGAGCTGCAGCGCCATTACCACACGCTCACGCACCTGGCCGAACTGTTCGGCCAACTCGCGCTCTTCCGCGAAGCGCCGCATCGGCCGGCCATCGAGCTGGCGGTCTGGGCGCACGACGTCGTCTACGCCGCCCGGCTTCCCGACCATGCCGACAACGAGGCACGCAGCGCCGCCTGGTTGGCCGCGACGGCGGCGCCAGCTGTGCCCCGCCCGCCTGGCAACGCGAGCATGCCGACGCGCTGCGCTTCGCCTTGGAACTGGTGCTCGCCACCCAGTCGCATCGGCTGCTGGCTTCGGCGCGGGCCGACCCGTCACGCCGGCAAGCGGCCACGCTGTTCCTCGATGCCGACCTGGCGATCCTGGCCGCGCCGCCCGAGCGCCTGCTGGCCTATGACCGCGAGATCGCGCTCGAATGGGGACAAACGCCCGAGGCGCCGTCGGGGCCGTTCCGCCTTGGCCGCCGCCAGGCGCTCATGCAGCTGCGTTCGCAGGCGCCGCTGTTCCTGTCGGACGAATTCGCACCGCTCACGGCCGTCGCGCACGACAACCTCGATCGGCTGATCCGCTTTTACTCGCTCTCCCCGCTGCCCGGCAACTGAAGCGGCCAGGCCCGGGCTCGCCGATTCAGGACGCCGCGCCCCCCCTGGGCACCCGCCTCGCCGCCCCCGGCCGCTTATTGATTGGAAAGAATTGATCTTGAAATTGGGAAATTGGCCTCTATGTGAGGGGCATGGAAAAACGAGACATGAG